>JAEWAD010000172.1 GCA_023391905.1 Pseudomonadota bacterium
GCAGGTGACCGCGCATGCGATAGGCGCGGATCATCATGATGGCGCGGACGGAGTCACGCGCAGCCTGCTGCAGGGCGGCCTCGGAGAGGCCGGCGCCCGCCGGCTGGCCACCGGCCGCCGGAACCGCGGCTGCCTTCGCCTTCAGCTTGTCGGTGACGACCTTCTCGATCTGGGCCCAGTTGCCGTCGAGGGCCGAGACGAGCTCGCCATTCGCGTGCAGCGGCCAGTCGGGGCGCTTCCAGGTCGCGCCCCGAGCTTCCGCCACCACGGCCTTCGGATCATCCTTCAGCGCTGAAAAGAACGTCTGCCACTCGGCATCGACCGAGGCGGGATCGCTCTGATAGCGGGCGTATAGATCCTCGATATAGCTGGCATTGCCGCCATAAAGAAACGATGAGGTCGCAAAGGCCGCGTTGGCTTGCTCGCGTGACATGTGCTGGTTGAGGAGCGCTGCGCCCCTCTCTCCCTTATCGCGCGGCCACGCGCCGCGCTCTTGTTGAAAAACCGACATTCCGGCAGTCGGAATGTCGGTCTTGCCTCTTAGCCCTTCAAGACCTCAACCAAGGTCTTTCCAAGGCGCGCCGGCGACGGCGACACCCGGATACCCGCGGCTTCCATCGCCGCGATCTTGTCTTCCGCGCCGCCCTTGCCGCCGGAGATGATCGCACCGGCATGGCCCATGCGACGGCCCGGAGGGGCGGTACGACCGGCGATGAAGCCGACCATCGGCTTCTTGCGGCCGCGCTTGGCCTCGTCGGCCAGGAACTGCGCCGCGTCTTCCTCGGCCGAGCCACCGATCTCGCCGATCATGACGATCGACTTGGTCTCATCATCGGCCAGGAACATTTCCAAAATGTCGATGAACTCGGTGCCCTTGACCGGATCGCCGCCGATGCCGACGGCCGTGGTCTGGCCGAGGCCTTCCTGGGTCGTCTGGAACACGGCTTCGTAGGTCAGCGTGCCGGAGCGCGACACGATGCCCACCGAGCCCTTCTTGAAGATGTTGGCCGGCATGATGCCGATCTTCGAGGCGTCGGCGGTGACGATGCCGGGGCAGTTCGGGCCGATCAGGCGCGACTTGGAACCGACCAGCGAGCGCTTGACGCGCACCATGTCGAGCACCGGAATGCCCTCGGTGATGCAGACGATCAGCGGGATCTCGGCGTCGATCGCCTCGCAGATCGCGTCGGCAGCGCCCGGCGGCGGCACGTAGATCACGGAGGCGTCGGCGCCGGTGGCGTCCTTCGCCTCGGCGACGGTGTCGAACACCGGCAGGCCGAGATGGGTCTGGCCGCCCTTGCCGGGCGAGGTGCCACCGACGACCTTCGTGCCGTAGGCGAGCGCCTGCTCGGAATGGAACGTGCCGTTCTTGCCGGTGAAGCCCTGGGTGATGAGCTTGGTGTTCTTGTCGATCAGGATGGACATCAGACGGCTTCCTTCACGGCCTTGACGATCTTCTGGGCAGCGTCGTCGAGATCGTCGGCGGGGATCACGTTCAGGCCGCTCTCGCGGATGATCTGCTTGCCGCGCTCGACATTGGTGCCCTCGAGGCGCACGACCAGCGGAACCTGGAGGCCGACCGCCTTCACCGCGGCGATGACGCCGCGCGCGATGACGTCGCACTTCATGATGCCGCCGAAGATGTTGACGAGGATGCCCTTCACCTTCGGATCGGAGGTGATGATCTTGAACGCCGCCGTCACCTTCTCCTCGGAAGCGCCGCCACCGACGTCGAGGAAGTTGGCCGGGCTTTCGCCGTAGAGCTGGATGATGTCGAGCGTCGCCATGGCAAGGCCGGCGCCGTTGACCATGCAGCCGATCGAGCCGTCGAGCGCGATATAGGCGAGGTCATACTTCGACGCCTCGATCTCCTTGGCGTCTTCCTCGGTCTCGTCGCGCAGCGCCAGCATGGCCGGCTGACGGTAGAGCGAGTTGGAGTCGAACGACACCTTGGCGTCGAGGACCTTGAGATTGCCGTCGGTGGTGACGATCAGAGGATTGACCTCGAGCATCTCCATGTCCTTGGCGACGAAGGCCGTATAGAGCTTCGTCACGACGTCGTTCGCCTGCTTGGCGAGCGCGCCGGAGAGGCCGAGCGCCTTGGCAACCGTCAGGCCGTGATGCGGCATGATGCCGGTCGCCGGATCGACGGAGAAGGACTTGATCTTCTCGGGCGTCGAATGGGCGACTTCCTCGATGTCCATGCCGCCTTCGGTCGAGACGACGAAGGAGATGCGCGAGGTCTCGCGGTCGACGAGGATCGAGAGGTAGAACTCCTTCTCGATATCCGAGCCGTCCTCGATGTAGAGGCGGTTGACCTGCTTGCCCTCGGGGCCGGTCTGGATGGTCACCAGCGTGTTGCCGAGCATCTGGGCCGCGAAGGCCTTGACCTCGTCGATCGACTTGGCGAGGCGGACGCCGCCCTTCTCGCCGGCCGCGGCTTCCTTGAACTTGCCCTTGCCGCGACCGCCGGCATGGATCTGCGACTTGACGACCCAGAGCGGGCCGCCGAGTTCCTTGGCGGCGGCCTCAGCCTCGTCCGGGGTGAAGATGGCGATGCCGCGCGATACGGGGGCGCCGAATTCCTTCAGCACCGCCTTCGCCTGATACTCGTGAATATTCATCGATGACGTTCCGCCTTTTGGGCTGTTGTCTCAGGGGATCAGGCGCCGAGCGCCGGCGCGATCTTGACGCAGGCTTCGACCAGGCTCTCGACCGAGGCGACCGACTTGTCGAGCATCGCCTGCTCGGCCTTGTTCAGCTCGATCTCGATGATGCGCTCGACACCGTTCTCGCCGATGACGATCGGCACGCCGATGTAGCGGCCCTTGATGCCGTACTGGCCGTCGAGCAGAGCGGCGGCCGGGAGCACGCGCTTCTTGTCGCGGAGATAGGACTCGGCCATCACGATCGCCGAAGCGGCCGGGGCGTAGAAGGCGGAACCGGTCTTGAGCAGGTTGACCACCTCGGCGCCGCCGTCACGGGTGCGCTGGACGATCTCTTCCAGGCGCTTCTCCTCGATCCAGCCGAGCTTGACCAGATCGGTCAGCGGAATGCCGGCGACGGTGGAGTAGCGGGTGAGCGGGACCATGGTGTCGCCGTGGCCGCCGAGCACGAAGGCGGTGACGTCCTCGACCGAGACCTTGAACTCCTCGGCGAGGAAGTAGCGGAAGCGGGCCGAGTCGAGCACGCCGGCCATGCCGACCACCTTGTTCGCCGGCAGGCCGGAGAACTTCTGCAGCGCCCAGACCATGGCGTCGAGCGGGTTGGTGATGCAGATGACGAAGGCGTTCGGGGCATACTTCTTGATGCCGGCGCCGACCTGCTCCATCACCTGGAGATTGATGCCGAGCAGATCATCGCGGCTCATGCCGGGCTTGCGCGGCACGCCGGCCGTGACGATCACGACGTCGGCGTCCTGGATCGCGGCATAGGAAGACGCGCCCGAGAGATTGGCGTCGAAGCCTTCGACCGGGGCCGCCTCGGCGATGTCGAGCGCCTTGCCCTGGGGAACGCCGTCGGCGATGTCGAAGAGGACGATGTCGCCCAGTTCCTTGAGGCCGGCGAGAAGGGCGAGCGTGCCGCCGATCTGACCGGAACCGATCAAAGCAATCTTGGCTCGAGCCATGTGCGAGGTCTCCCGATGGAGGTTTACCTAAACGTAATGCGACAGTTTGACTCTGTCGGAACGCCGGTGGTCTAACCCCATTGCTCGGCAGGTGCAAGTCGTCGCAACACCTTACGTGGCGGCAATCCGCCAATTCGCGCAGCAGCTTACGTAAGCGTCATGTCTCGACGATGAACCCGTGATGCGGCTTGGCGCGATATTCTTCCGACCGCATTTCCGTCAGCCGCGACGCCGTGCGCGCGAATTCGAACATCTCGAGGCCACCCTCGGCCGAATAGAGCCGGTCCGGTTCGGCATCCGCCGACACGACGATCTTCACCGCGCCGTCATAGAGAGCGTCGATCAGCGTGATGAAACGCTTGGCTTCGTTGCGCTTCGCCTCGTCCATCACCGGGATGTGATCGATCAGGACCGTATGGAAGGCATGCGCGATGGCGAGGTAGTCGCTGGCGCCGAGCGGCCGGGCGCAGAGGTCGTCGAAACTGAAGCGGGCGACCCCGTCCACCGCCTGCGGCACGACGACGTCGCGGCCAAGCACCTCCAGGGTCGTCGCGTCGCCACGTGACGTTGACGTGAGCTGGAGCCATGCCGCATCCATCGCGGCGTCCGAATCGGGGCCGAGCGGCGTCAGATAGACCGGCGCGCCCGCCGTCTTCTCATGCCGGTAGTCGGTCCGCGCGGCGAGCCGCACCACCTCGACCCGCGCCTTCAGGAGCTCGATGAAGGGCATGAACAGCGCGCGGTTGAGCCCGCCTGCATAGAGATCGTCCGGCGCGACGTTCGACGTCGCCACCAGGACCACGCCGCGGGCGAACAGCCGCGTGAACAGCCGGCCGAGGATCATTGCATCGGCGATGTTGGTGACGGTGAATTCGTCGAAGCAGAGGAGCTGGGTTTCCTCGGCGATCTGATCGGCGACCGGGGGAATGGGATCCTCGCCCGACACCGAACCCGCCTTGATCGCCTCGCGCATCTTGAAGATGCGCGCATGCACGTCGGCCATGAAGTCGTTGAAATGGGCCCGGCGCTTGCGCTGCGGCGCGGCGCGCTCGAAGAACAGGTCCATCAGCATGGTCTTGCCGCGGCCGACATCGCCATGGATGTAGAGGCCCCGGACTTCTGGCGTCGCCGCCTCGCGCTTGCCGAACAGCCAGCCGAGCGCGCTCGACTTGCGGGCCAGGCGCCGCTCGGCGAGCCGAGCGTTCAGCGCGTCGAGCCTGGCGACCAGCGCGCGCTGCTCCGGATCGTCCTCGATCTCGCCGTTCGCGACACGCTCGCGATAGGCATCCGCGACGCGCGCAACCTCCGGCAGGCCCTGACTCAACCGTCTTACCTCCGCAACCGCGCCCGCGCGGCCGCCCTGTCAGCGATAGAAGGAAATGGCCCCGCCGGAATTGAGCTGGCCGTTGAACTGCGTCTTGCCGGATGCCGCGAGGCTGGCGACCGAGACGCCATTGGCGCCGGCCAGCACGACCTGCGAGCCCGAAAGGCTCCAGGCCGAGATCGACTTCAGCGTCGGCGACTGGCAGCCACGCGTCGAGGCGCGGTAACCGCCCGTCCAGCTCGTCAGCGTCATGAACAGCTGGCAGCTTTCACCGCCGGACTGCAGCGTCCAGCCGCCGAGGAGATCGGTACGCCCGATCTCGGCGCCGGAGGCCGTCGAGACCGGCGGCGGCGCTGCCGGCGCGCCGGTGCCCGGCAGCGGCTCGGCGCCCGGCAGGGTTCCGGCCGCGGTCTGCGGCGGCATCTGGGCATTGGGATCCATCGGCGGCGGCGGCAGCGCGCTCGACGTCACCGGCGCGCTGGCGACCGGCGGCAGCGTGTCGCTCTCGACCGGCTTCGACGATCGCTCCATCGGGCCGAGGCCGATCGCCCCGAACGAGCCGCAACCGCTCAAGGCGGCCGCCAGGGTGGCGACCAGGCCGATCGGCGCGAGACGGCGGGACATGAGCTTCTCCATCATCGAAATCCAGGGTGCCGGGCAAGGCTACGGGTACAATCGAGCCGCTTTGAGGCAATCGGGTGATCGCGCAACCACCCGCGCGACACGACGCCGACGCGCGCCACGCGCGCGTTCCGGCGGTCCGAGCTGGATGAATGATGGGAATTCACACGAAAGTCCGCAGCCTGTCTTGCTTTGCGCAATACGGCATATCGCCGGCAACAACAAGGTCGGTTCGGCAACAGCGGCAGGAGAAACACCGGCTCGGCCGCGTCGCGTCAGCCGGGACGATGGCAGCAGGCCTCGATGTTGTGGCCATCGGGATCGAGAACGAAGGCGCCGTAGTAGTCGGGATGATAATGCGCGCGAAGACCGGGCGGACCATTGTCGGTCCCGCCGGCGGCGAGCGCGGCGGCGTGGAAGGCGTC
>JAEWAD010000229.1 GCA_023391905.1 Pseudomonadota bacterium
CTCCTGGACCTGTGCGACCGGCAGGCCGTTACGCCCCGCCCGAACGAGAACTCGATAGAGCTGAAGGCGCGTCTGATTGCCGAGCGCCTCCAGTTGCGATACTGCTGTTTCGATATCCATCGAAATATACCTTCCACGTTCGCCGCGGTCGTTCAACAGATATTTCGACGATCATGGAATTATTCGGCGGCCTGGACCTTCCGCACGCCGTCGCCGCGCTCGTACCAGCCCTTCGACCGGTTCACGATCCAGACGACGGAGAGCATGACGGGTACCTCGATCAGGACGCCGACGACGGTCGCGAGCGCCGCGCCGGAATGGAAGCCGAACAGGCTGATGGCGGCGGCCACCGCCAGTTCGAAGAAATTGGAAGCGCCGATCAGCGCCGAGGGGCCGGCGACGCAGTGCGCCTCGCCGGTCGCCCGGTTCAGCAGGTAGGCGAGGCCGGCGTTGAAATAGACCTGGATCAGGATGGGAACCGCGAGCAAAGCGATGATCATCGGCTGCGCGATGATCTGCTCGCCCTGGAAGCCGAACAGCAGCACGAGGGTGGCGAGCAGCGCCACCAGCGACACCGGCCCCAGCCGGCGCAGGGCGCGGGTAAGCGCGGCTTCGCCACCCGTCACCAACAGCTGGCGACGGAGGATCTGGGCGATCAGCACCGGCAAGACGATGTAGAGCCCGACCGACAGCAGCAGCGTGCCCCAGGGCACGGTGATGGCCGAAAGTCCGAGCAGCAGGCCAACGATCGGCGCGAAGGCGACGACCATGATGGCGTCGTTGAGGGCCACCTGCGACAGCGTGAAGAGCGGCTCGCCCCGGGTCAGGTTCGCCCAGACGAAGACCATGGCGGTGCAGGGCGCCGCCGCGAGGATGATCAGGCCGGCGATGTAGCTGTCGATCTGGTCGGCCGGCAGCAGCGGGCGGAACAGCCAGCCGATGAACAGCCAGCCGAGCAGCGCCATCGAGAACGGCTTGATGGCCCAGTTGATGAACAGGGTGATGCCGATGCCGCGCCAGTGGCGGCTGACCTGGCCGAGCGCTGCGAAATCGATCCGGAGCAGCATGGGGATGACCATGAGCCAGATCAGGATCGCCATGGGCAGGTTGACCTTGGCGATCTCGGCGGCGCCGATGGCATGGAACACACCCGGCATGACATGGCCGAGGGCGATGCCGACGACGATGCAGAGGGCCACCCACAGCGTGAGGTAGCGTTCGAAGATGGACACGGGGGCAGGCCTCTAGAGACGGATGGTGCGGGCGAGGAGGGCGGCGTCGGACGGGCACAGCTCGCGGGCCTGCCGCGTCGCGAGCACAGCGGCGGGGGCATCTTCCCGCGCGACCGGCCTGAACCCGATCCTCTCGAAGAACGGGGCGGCGGAGGTGGTGAGCACCCAGGCGCTTCGCGCGCCGGCATTGAAGGCCCGCCGCTGCAGCAGCGCCGCCAGATTGCGGCCGAGCGCCCGGGCGCGGAACTCGGGCAGGACGACGATGGACCGCAGCAGGGCGTTCTCGCCGAGCGCCTGGTAGCCGCCGAAACCGACGCGATCGCCGGCGGATGTCCGGTAGGCGAAGAAGCTGCGCCCCGGCTCGGTGAGGTCGTCGATCGGCAGCGCCGCCGCCTCCAAGGCGGCGAGCAGGGCCGGGTCATCGCCCGGCACCGTCTCGTCGACGAGGAACGGCACGCCTTCCTCCTTGAGTAGCGGGCTGGTGAAGCTGGGTGCGAGCAGGTCGAGGACGACGTCGGACGGCCGGCACAGCTTCACGCCGCCCGGGCCGACGACGATGGGGCGGTTGATCAGGATGGGATGCGCGATCATCGCATCGAGCAGGGCGTCCTCGCCGAGGGACGGGTCGTCGAGCCCGAGCGCCGCATAGGGCGTGCCCTTCTGGCGGATCACGTCGCGCACGGCGAACCCCATCCGGCGGATCAGCTCGGCCAGTTCCGCGCGGCTCGGCGGGGTCTGGAGATATTCGACGACCCGCGGCGCGACGCCGGCATCGCGGAGCAGGGCGAGGGTGTTGCGCGAGGTGCCGCAATCGGGGTTGTGGTAGACGACGAAGTTCATGGCCATGCGCCTCAGCAGGCGCAGGCGGACAGCGCCGCCACGGCCAGTTCGCACACCTCGGGGCGGCCCTGGCAACAATCGCGCATCAGGAAGCCGATCAGGCCGGCGAGCGCCGGATAGGCGGCGCTGTAGAGGATCGAGCGGGATTCGCGCCTCGACTCGATCAGGCCCGCCTGTTCGAGCTGGCTCAGATGAAACGACGCCTTGGACGACGAGGCCCCGACCGCCTCGGAGATCGCGCCGGCCGCCATTCCGACGGGCCCTGCGGTCACCAGCAGGCGGACGATCTGCAGCCGCGTTTCCTGCGACAGCGCCGCGAAGGCGCTCAGGGCCTGTTGCTCGTTCATTATCTCAACCTTTCAAGAGATGTTGAAATAATAAATAGAGAACTTTGTCCCGCGCCGCAACCTCGATCGTTGCGGCGCTGGCGTGGCAGGCCTTTCGCGTCCGGTGCGCCGGCTCAGAGCGCCGGATCGACCGCCAGGACGAGCTTGCCGGCGACCTGGCGCGACTCGAGCAGGCGGTACATGTCGGCGGCGTCCGTGAAGTCGAACACCTGTTCGATCGGGACGCGGAGCGTGCCGCTCGCCACCTTCGCGAACACGTCCTCGATGCCGTGGCGCCAGGCGTCGGAGGCGAAGTCGACATGGCCGAGATGGAAGCGCGTGAAGGTGAGTGACCGCAGCACCAATTGTGCCCAGAGATTGGGGAACGGTTCCGCCTCGGCCTCACCATAGCTGACGACATGGCCGAGCCGCCGCATCAGCGCGAAGCTGCGGTCGAGAATGCTGCCGCCGGTCGAGTCGATCACCTTGTCGAGGCCCCGGCCGCCGGTGAAGGCCTGGATCTCGGCGACGAAATCCCGTTCGGCCCGATTGACGACCAGCGCGGCGCCATAGTCGAGCGCGCGATGTTCCTTGCCGGCCGTTCCGACCGTGCCGAGGACGGTGGCGCCGGCGAGGTTCGCCAACTGGGCGAGATAGAGCCCGACGCCGCCACCGATGGCATGCACGAGCACGGTCTCGCCGCGGCGGAGCGTCGAGACGTTGTGCAGCAGGTGCCAGGCGGTCATCGACTGGACGAAGAAGGCCGCCGCGGTCTTGAGGTCGATCGAGTCCGGCAGCCGGACGAGGCGCTCGGCCGGGACGACGCAGAAATCGGCGAAGCCGCCGCCGTCCTCGACGAAGCCGACGACGCGATCGCCGACCGAGAAGCCCGCGACACCGTCGCCGATCGCCGCCACGACGCCGGAAAGCTCCAGTCCGGCGACCAGCGGGTAGCCCTTGGGATGGGGATAGTTCCCCTTCCGCATCATCGTGTCGGCGAAATTGCAGCCGCAATAGGCGACCGCGACGAGGACCTGGCCGCGCCCCGCCTCCGGCTTCGGCATGGTGCCGGCCCGCAGCGCGTCATAGTCGCCGCCGGGCCGATCGAGGAGGATGGCGCGCATCGTCTCAGACCTTCGCGGCCGGAACGGAAAACTGGCTGAAGCTTCCGGTGTAGGCCTTCTCGACCGGATAGGCGTAGGCCTGCCGCTTCGAGGTGCCGAGGCCGAGCGAAACCAGGGCCTCGACCAGCTTGACGCCCGACGAGACGCCGTCGATCGCCGGCGCGCCGATCTCGCGGGTGATGAGCGCCATCAGGTCCGACATGCCGCCGCAGCCGAGCAGCACCGCGTCGGAATGGTCCTCTTCCAGCGCGCGGCGGCATTCCTCGATGATGATCGCCTGCGCGTTCGAGCCTTCCTCTTCCAGTTCCAGCACCGGCAGGTCGGTCATGCGGATGTTGCGGCACTTGTGGCTCATGCCATAGGCGTGCACGAGGTGTTCCATCGTCGCCCGCGTCCGCTCCAGCATCGAGACGATGGTGAAGCCGTTGCCGATCAGGCTCGCCGCATGCATGGCCGCCTCGGCGATGCCGACGACCGGTCCGCGCGCGATCTCGCGCGCCGCCAGCAGGCCCGGATCGCCGAAGCAGGCGATGACATAGCCGTCGCAGCCCTCTTCTTCGCCCTTCCGCACTTCGTCGATGACGCCGATGGCGGCGAAGGCCTCGTCATAGAAGCCCTCGATCGAGACCGGGCCCATTGCCGGCGATACGGCGACGATCTCGGTGCCGGGCGCCGCCACGCGTCGCGCCGCCTCGCCGATCTTCTCGGTCATGGACCAGGTGGTGTTCGGGTTGATCACCTTGATCTTCATCGGGGTTCCTCGGGTTCGATCTAACGGGGCGCAAAGGGGGCGAGGTCGACGTCGGCGAGATCCGCGCCATGTCGGCTGGCGTCTGCCGTGCCCGGCGGCGGGGGGCGAAAATCGTTACCTGGCGGCCGGCTTCGGCCGGATGCCAGGCGGTGGTCACGCCGATCACCCCGACCACCGAGCCCGGCGACGCCCGCTAGCGGGCCTGTTCTTCCGCGATGATCGCGTAGTTCTTCGGTTCGCGGTGCAGGGCGAAGTTGAAGATATTCTCGCGGATCTCGCGGCAGCGATCGAGGTCGACGGCGGCGGTGATCACCTCGTCTTCCAGCGTGTTGGTCATGGCGACCAACTCGCCGGTCGGCGCCACGATGCAGGAGTGGCCGAGCAGCATGCAGCCTTCCTCGATGCCGACCTTGCCGGCGGCCGCCGCCCAGGCGCCGTTCTGGTACGCCCCGGCCTGCATCGACAGCAGATGATGGAACGAGCTCAGCTGGTCATGCTGCGGCACGGGCGGGTTGTGCAGCGGCGTGTTGTAGCCGCCGCAGATGATCTCGGCGCCCTTGAGGCCCATGACGCGCCAGGTCTCCGGCCAGCGGCGGTCGTTGCAGATGAACATGCCGAGCTTGGCGCCGTCGACGTCGTTGACCTGGAAGCCGAGGTCGCCGCTCTCGAAATAGCGCTTCTCGAGGTGCTGGAACGGCCGGTAGGCCTCGTATTCCTTGTGCCCGGGGAGATGGATTTTGCGGTACTTGCCGGCGACCCTGCCGGACTTGTCGATCGCCAGCGAGGTGTTGAAGCGCCGCTTGGTCGTCCCTTCCATAACCAGCTCGGCGAAGGAGATGGTGAAGCCGATGCCGAGCTCGGCCGCCTTCTCGAACAGCGGGCGCGTCGCCGGCCCCGGCATCTCCGTTTCGTAGAAGAAGTCGAGCTCCGCCTCGTCGGTGAAGTACCAACGCGGGAAGAAGGTGGTCAGGGCGAGCTCGGGGAAGACGACGAAATCGGCGTTGCGCGCCTTCGCTTCCTTCAGCATCTCGATCAGCCGCGCGACGACCTGCTCGCGCGTGTCGGCGCGCTGGATCGGCCCCTGCTGGCCAACGGCGAGAATCATCTTCCTGCTCATTCCAAAATCCTCGATGGTTCGATGGAGGGCGGCCTCAGCCGCCGAGATAGAGTTCCTTGACCTTGGGGTCGTTCAGCAGCGCGTCCGAAGGGCCTTCGAGCGCGATGCGGCCGGTCTCCAGCACGTAGCCGTACTGGCTGACGCGCAGCGCCATCCGCGAGTTCTGCTCGACGAGCACGATGCTCATGCCCTCGTCGCGATTGACCTCGATGATCAGCCTCGCGATGTCGCGCACGACCAGCGGCGCCAGTCCGAGCGAGGGTTCGTCGAGCAGCAGCAGCTTCGGCTTCGACATCAGGGCGCGGCCGATGACGAGCATCTCCTGCTCGCCGCCCGACAGCGTGCCGGCGCCCTGGCGCAGGCGTTCCTTGAGGCGGGGGAAGCGGGTCAGGATCCGTTCGAGGTCGCTGGCGATGGCGCCGCGATCCTTGCGCGCATAGGCGCCCATCAGCAGGTTGTCGCGCACGCTCATCTGCGGGAAGACGCGTCGGCCCTCCGGCACCATGGCGACGCCGATCTCGACCCGGCGCGGCGCCGGGAGGCGGTCGATGCGGGCGCCGTCGAACCAGATCTCGCCGGCGGCGAGCGGGACGAGGCCGGTGATCGCCCGCAGCGTCGTGCTCTTTCCCGCGCCATTGGCGCCGATCAGCGAGGCAACCTTGCCCTCGTCGAAGGCGAGGCCGACATCGGCGATGGCGCGGACGCGGTCATAGTTGACGGTCAGGCCGCGTGCCTCGAAATATCGCATGCTGCTTCCCGCCATGTCAGTGTCCGATCGTCTCGTCGTCCTGGCCGAGATAGGCCTCGATGACGGTTGGGTTGTCCCGGATCTCCGCCGGGGTTCCCTCTGCAATCTTCGAGCCGAAGCTGATGACGACGATCCGGTCGCTGATCCGCATCACGGCGCGCATGTCGTGCTCGACGAGGAGGACGGTGATGCCGCGGCGGCGGATGCCCTCCACCATGTCGACGGCACGGTCGGTCTCTTCCGGGTTCATGCCGGCGAAGGGTTCGTCGAGCAGCAGGATGCGCGGGTTCGCCGCCATGGCGATGGCGATGCCGAGCGTGCGCAGATAGCCATGCGGCAGGTTGCGGGCCAGTTCGTGCCGGACATGGCCGAGGCCGAGATAGGTCAGGATCTCCTCGGCGTTGTCGCGCGAGCGCCGGTCGTCGGCGCGGGCGGCGGGGCTGCCGAAGAAGGCGCCGACCGGCCCGGCGGCATGGCCGAGCTGATGCGCGACGATGACGTTCTGCAGCGCCGTCATCTCCTTGAACACCGTGGTTTCCTGGAAGGTCCGCACCACGCCCATGCGGGCGACCTGGTGCGGGCTGAGGCCGCTGATCGGCGTTCCGTCGAGCAACACGCGCCCGTCGCTCGGCGTCATGAACGAGCCGATCAGCTTGAACAGCGTCGACTTGCCGGCGCCGTTGGGGCCGATCACCGAGAGGATCTCGCCCTTGTTGACCTCGAAGGAGACGCCGTTGACGGCGACGAGGCCGCCGAAGCGCTTGGTCAGGCCCTCGACCTTGAGGAAGCTCATCGGCTCGTCCTCCGCAGGCGGCCGAGCAGCGACGGCAGGCTGAGCACGCCGTTCGGCAGGAACAGCATGACGAGGACCATCAGCGCGCCGTAGAGCAGCGCCTGGTATTCCTGGATCGAGCGCAGCAGCTCGAAGGCGATGATCAGGCCGAAGGTGCCGACGATCGGCCCGAGCACGAAGTCGAGGCCGCCGAGGAAGCAGTAAAGCATGAAGTTGATCGAGTCGGTGACGGTGTAGGTCGCCGGGTAGATGTTCTGCTGCAGGCTGGCGAAGCAGGCGCCGGCCATGCCGCCCATGGCCGAGCAAAAGGCGAAGGCGAAGACGCGGTACCGCGCGACGTTGATGCCGATCGACATGGCGAGCTCCTCGTTCTGCCGCATCGACCGGAACACCCAGCCGATCCGGCTGCCGGCGAGGCGCCAGACCGCGATGTAGCCGACGAGCAGCAGCGTCGCGGCGAACAGGTAGAAGTCGAGCGGCGTGTCGATGCCGGCGGGGCGCGGAATGTTCAGCACGCCGCCGCCGTCATGCAGCGTCACCGTGTTGAGGAAGAGCAGCCGCATCGCCTCGGTCAGGCTCAGCGTCACCATGGCGAAATAGATGCCGCGCAGCCGCAGCAAGGGCCAGCCGATCAGCGTGCCGACGGCCGCGGCGACGAGGCCCGAGAGCGGCAGGCAGAGCCAGAAGGACAGGCCGAACACCGTCGACAGGATGGCCGTGGTGTAGCCGCCGAGCAGCGCGAAGGCGCCCTGGGCGATGTTGACCCTGCCGATCGCGAAGGTGACCCAGACGCCGAGGCTGCCGAAGGAGAGCAGCGCCGCGTTGGTCATGACGTTCAGCCAGTAGGGCTGGCCGCGCAGCACGAAGGGAACGACGGCATAGAGCAGGATCGCGAGCGGCAGGATCGCGACCAGCGCTTTGCCGCTGCCGGGGGACGAGGCCCCGATCGTGCCCGCCGCTTCAGTGGAGGTCGCCATGGATGCGTCCTTGCAGCTCGATCGAAAATGGGAGGAGGCGGAGGAGGCAAGGGCACGGCGTTGCCGCCGTCGCCCGGCCGGGCCTCAGCCCCATGGCTTGCCCATGATCCCCTGCGGCCGGATCAGCAGGAACAGGATCAGCGCCGTGAAGATGAGCAGATAGGTGACGGAGCCGGGGAACAGCGCGTAGCCGATCGCCTCCGCGAAACCGAGGGCGATGGCGCCCAGCAGCGCCCCGCCGATCACGCCGGCGCCGCCGATCATGATCATGATGAAGGCCTTGGTGGAGATCGCCGTGCCGATGCCGGCATTGACGCCCGAGACCGAGATCAGGAGGCCGCCGGCGATGCCGGCCAGCGCCGCGCCCAGGCCGAAGCCCAGCATGCTGATGCGGCTGACGTCGACGCCCATCAGCATGGTCGCCGTGCGGTCCTGCGCCAGTGCCCGCATGGCGCGGCCCTGGCGGGTGTAGTTGACGAAGAGCAGCACGATCGCGATCAGGGCGAGCGAGATGACGAAGACGAGCAGCCGGTTGGCCGGCAGGTAGGCGCTGCCCAGCCGGTAGACGCCGGAGATCATCGGCGGGATGCCGCGCTGCTTCTCGCCGAAGACATAGAGGGCGATGTTCTCGAGCAACAGCGCGGTGCCGACCGCGAGGAGCATGGTGTTCTCCTCGCGGCTGGAGATCCGCATCACGCGCTGGAACAGGGTGCGTTCCAGCAGCATGCCGATCAGGCCGACCGCCACCGCCGCCGCCAGCAGGCCGACCGCGTAGGGCAGCTTCAGGACGACGCAGACGGTGTAGACGATCAGTCCGCCGATCATGAACATCTGCCCGTGGGCGAAGTTCAGGACGTTCATGATGCCGAAGATCAGCGTGATTCCCAACGCGATCAGTGCATAGTTCGCCGAGAGAATGGCCCCGTTGACGAGGATTTGTTCCATGGCTTTGCCTCGTTCGATCGCGCTGGGAACTTGGCCGGAGCCGGATTACTCGACCTGGCCGATGGCCAGGGTGACGAACTCGCCGTCCTTGGTCTCGGTCAGGACCAGGGGCACGCCGATCTGGCGCTTCTGGCCGTAGTCGGCCTCGCCGGTGAAGGTCAGCTTGGTCTCTTCCTTGAGGAACGGGTTCTTCATCGAGAAGCCCGGAATCGCCGCCTTGAAGACATTGGTGTCCTCGATGGCGGACGGGCCGGCCGCCTGCAGCATCGCGAGGATCACTTCGAGCGCGTAGACCTTGGTGCCCGCCTCGTCGTTCCACTCGCCGGCGACCTTGGTGTAGGCCTTGATGAACTCGTCCATGTATTCGCTGCGGATCGCCTCGGCCGAGGCGCCGCCGATCGAGACGAGGCCGTTGCCGGATTCGCCCGCCATCTCGTTGATCACCTTGATGTCCTGGCCGGAATCGCTGGCGAACAGGCCGGCATAGCCGAGTTCGCGGGCGGCGCGCATCAGCAGCGGCGTGTTGGACGGGGCGGAGGCGGGCAGGAAGATCAGGTCGGGCGCCTTGTCGACGACATTGGCCATGACCGGGAAGAAGTCGGTGGCGTTCGCCTCATAGGTCGCGTCGGCACTGACCACGTCGAGGCCGAGATCCTTGGCGGCCTTGACCGCGTCGTCGCGGTTGGACAGGCCGTCGCTGTCGTTGCGGGCGACGAAGGCGACCTTCTGGACGCCGCGCTCGGCCTTGAGCAGCTTGAGGATGGCGGGCGCCACCTGGTAGCTCGCCACCATGCCCATCACGGCGTTCTCGGCCGGCTTGGTGTAGAGGCTGCGGCTCGAGGCATAGGGGAAGTACATCGCATTGTACTTCTCGGCGATCGGCCGGATGCTGGTCGCGGTGACATCGGTGTTGGAGCCGATGACGTAGCGGATGCCTTCCTGGCCCATCAGCCGCTCGGCGCCCGAGACGGTCAGCTTGGGATCGTTGCGGTCGTCGACCGAGACGATCTCGATCTTGTACTTGTCGCCGCCGATGTCGACGCCGCCCTTGGCGTTCCACATCTCGGCCGTCGCCTGGGCCGCGTATTTGTTGACGAGGCCCCAAGAGGCTTCGGCGCCGCTCATCACGCCGAGCTGGCCGATCTTCAGCGTCTTGCCGTCCGCGAAGGCGACGCTCGAGGTCGTGAAGCCGGCTGCGGCTGCCATGACACCGGCCACCGCCAGGGCGCCCGCGCCCTTCAGCAGCCTACGACGGGTAGCTTCAATCATCTGTCGAACCTCCGTATGCCGGCTGTCGCGGCCGGCGCCCAATCTGGTCAGTGACTGTCGATGCGCTGTTCTTTATGTAGAATTCTGTATCGCATACAGTATAATTACATAAATCGAGCGTTTCGCGCTTGTCAATCAGGCTCGGGAGGTTGTCGTCGCTTTGCGAGAAATTGGGGCAGCGGCGCCCACGCGGAAGGCACCCCGCCGGTCCGTCGAAACGGGCAAGCGGGCACGCGGACAGGCGCGCCCGCCGGGGAGGCGGGCGCGGGATGTCGGCGCGGTGTGCGGGGAGGCTAGAGGCCCGGAAAATCGGGCGGCATGCGCCCGAGCACGGCGCGGTTGATGGCGATGGCGGTGTTGATCAGCTCGCGCGCCAGCGCCTCCTCGATCGGTGCCACCGTCGACAGCAGGCCCGAGCAGGTGAAGACGTAGGCGACCTCGCCGTAGCGGTTGAAGATCGGCATGCCGAGCGCCATCAGCCCTTCCGTCAGCTCGCCGATGCTGCGGGCATAGCCGCGCTTGCGGGTGGCGGCGATCTCGGCCCTGAGCAGGTCGGCGCTCATCAGGGTCGTGCTGGTGTAGCGGCGGGGCTGCCAGCTTTCCAGCCATTGGTCGATCTCGGCCGCCGACTTCCAGGCGAGGTAGGCCCGCATGTTCGCCGGTGCGTCGCGCGGCAGATGGTGGCCGATCGGATAGGATACCTCCATCGCCTGCTGGCTGTTGAACTTGTCGACGACGACGAAGGAATCGTCGGCCTGCGGCTGCGCCAGCACGGCGGGAAAGCCGATGCGCTGCACCAGCTGTCCGAGCTCGTGCCGGATACGGTCGAGCACGGGGGCGCCGAGCAGCGAGGAGGCGCTGGCGAACAGGCCCGAATTGAGCTCGTACAGCTTCGCCCGCGCGTCGAACCGCAGCCAGCCGAAATGCACCAGGGTCTTCAGGATCGAGTGGCAGTGGCTCTTGGTGATCGCGAGCGCCGTCGCCAGCTCGGTCAGCGAGGCGAGGTGGGGCGGCGTGTGGTTGATGTAGTTGATGATGGCAATGGCGTTCTCGACCGCCGGCACCAGGCCGGGGGCGGGGCGCCGTTCCGGCGCATCGTCCTGGGCCGTCAGCAGCCAGCGCGACCCGTCCTGCTGGAGCGAGGTCGTATAGGGGGCGGGCGCGGCGGCGCCGGGCTTTCGGTCTTCCGGCGTGGCCGGCTTGGGCGTCTTCGGCACTTCTTGGGTTTCCTTCACCGCTGCGGTTCGCGGCGCGAGGCCGGCCTGTGCCGGCACGCGCGGTCGAGCCGCATTATTTCTTGACCGACGCCGCGGCATCGTTCAGTCTTTCTGAGAGAACTTGGTTCTTTTAGTAGAATTTACGCATCCCTGTCAAGCCGCTCACCGCGGCGCCGGAGTCGTCCGAAACCAGAATTCATGCATGCCGATCCTGTCGTGGGAAGGGGGAAGGAAGCGGGCCTGGCCCGCGACGTCCTGCGCCGCCTTCCCGCGCTCCGGGTTGGGCCTGCGCCCTGTCCTCTCGACCGAAGTCGGCCCGGCATGGACCGATTCCTGCATCCCGGCCCGCGCGGGGCCGGCCCGCCTGTGAAACCCTATTGGAGACTGTCGATGGATCTCATCGTCAAGAACGGAACGATCGTCACCGCCGCCGGCATTTCGCGCGCGGATCTCGGCGTCAGGGACGGCAAGATCGTCCAGATCGGCGGCGATCTCGGCGAGGCGGCGCGCACGATCGACGCGACCGGCCGCTATGTCATGCCGGGCGGCGTCGACGTCCACACCCATATCGACTCCAACAACATGGAGACGAAGTCGGCGGACGATTTCCGGACCGGCACCATCGCGGCGGCCTGCGGCGGCACGACGACGATTGTCGATTTCTGCGCCCAGGACCGGGGCGGCACGCTCGCCGAGGCGATCGCCAAATGGGATGGGCGGGCGGCCGGCAAGGCGGCGATCGACTACGGCTACCATGTCATCGTGCTCGACATGAATCCCGGCGTGTTCGAGGAGTTGCTGACGCTGCCGGAGCGCGGCATTCCCTCCTTCAAGGTGTTCATGGCCTATCGCGGCATGAACATGATCGACGACGTCACCCTGCTGAAGACGCTGGAGCAGGCCAAGCGCTCGGGGGCGCTGGTCATGGTCCATGCCGAGAACGGCGACGCGGCGGATTTCCTGCGCGACAAGTTCGTCGCCGAGGGCAAGACCGCGCCGAAATACCACGCGCTCAGCCGGCCGCCGCGGGTCGAGGCCGAGGCGACCGCGCGCGCCATCGCGATGGCCGAGATCGTCGGCACCTCGATCTACATCGTGCACCTGACCTGCGAGGAGGCGCTGGAGGAACTGATGCGCGCCAAGGCGCGCGGCGTCGATGCGCTGGCCGAGACCTGCACGCAGTATCTCTACCTGACCAAGGACGACCTCGACCGGCCGGGCTTCGAGGGGGCGAAGTTCGTCTTCACGCCGCCGCCGCGCGAGGTCAAGGACCAGGAAATCCTCTGGGAGGCGCTGGCCAACCGCGTGTTCGAGACGGTGTCGTCCGATCACTGCTCGTGGCTCTACAAGGGCCACAAGGATGAGGGCCTGCACGATTTCCGGCTGATCCCGAACGGGGCGCCGGGCGTCGAGGAGCGGATGATGATGGTCTACCAGGGCGTCAACCAGGGCCGCATCTCGCTGACCCAGTTCGTCGACCTGGTGGCGACGCGGCCGGCGCAGGTGTTCGGCATGTTCCCGCAGAAGGGCACCATCGCCGTCGGCTCCGACGCCGACCTCGTCATCTGGGACCCGGAGGCGACGATGACGATCACCCAGTCGGCGATGAACAACGCGATGGACTACTCGACCTATGAGGGCCAGGCCGTCAAGGGCATGCCCTCGACGGTGGTGCTGCGCGGCAAGGTCATCGTCGAGGACCGCAATTATGTCGGCACGCCCGGCGAAGGGCGCTTCCTGCGGCGCGAGCGCTACGCGCGTTCCCCGAAGCTCGCCTGAGGCAGCGGCGCCCCCTGGCATCGCAGAGGCGCCCGCCCCGATCGAATCGTGGCGGGCGCGGCATTCGCCGCGTCAGAGGATGGCGTCCGGGCCGGCGCCGCTCAGATCGGCGGCCAGGCCCATCTCGAACCAGAGCCACTTTGCCGCCGCCGGCTCGCCGCGCGCGGCATTCCGTTCGCCTGCTGGACTGATCCGAAGCTCTGCACTTGTTCAAGAAGGCCGAGACATGAAACACCCCGCCATCGATCATCGCACCAAGGGCATTCCCGGCGGCACCGCCCCGTTCCCGCAGGATGCCATCCACGAAAAGGGCTGGAACGTGCTGCGGCAGGACCTGCCGCTTCCACTCGCCATCCTGCATGAGCCGGCAATCGCCAACAACGCGCGCTGGATGCGCGAGTTCTGCGAGACAGCGAAGGTTTCGCTGGCACCGCACGGCAAGACCACGATGTGCCCGCAACTGTTTCGCCGGCAATTGGATGACGGCGCCTGGGCGATCACGCTCTCCACGGCGCATCAGGTCCAGGTCGCTCGCGATTTCGGCGTCGACCGCATCCTGCTGGCCAACCAGATCGTCGATCCGCGCTTCCTCGACTTCGTCATGTCGGAGCTCGACGCGCATCCGGCCTTCGATTTCCTCTGCCTCGTCGACTCCGTCGAGGGCGCCCGCATCGCCGGCGAGCACATCAAGGCCGGCGGCTACCGTCGCAGGCTCGGCATGCTGATCGAGATCGGCGCCGACAATGGTCGCACGGGAGCCCGCTCCGTCGAGCAGGCGCTCGCGATCGCCGATGTCGTCGCGGCCTATTCCGGCCAGCTCGAATTGCGGGGCATCGAGGGGTTCGAGGGCATTTTCGGCGGCCCGCCGGAAGGCAATATCGGCAAGGTCACCGCCCTGATGGAGCGGATCACCGCTACCGTGCTGGCGTTCGGCCGCAAGGGCCTGTTCACCGGCGACGAGGTCGTGCTGTCGGCGGGCGGATCCGCCTATTACGACATCGTCCTCGAGCATCTCTTGAAGCTGTCGCTGTCGGTGCCGACCCGCATCGTGATGCGCTCCGGTTGCTACATCACGCATGACGCGATCATGTATCGCGAATATTTCGCCTCGCTGAGTGCGCGTTCCGAGCGCGTTCGGGCGGTGTCGGGCGTGCTGATCCCGGCCCTGCAGGTGGTCACCTATGTCCAGTCGCTCCCGGAGCCGGGCCTGGCGCTCTTGACGGGCGGCAAGCGCGACCTGTCGTTCGACGTCCACCTGCCGGCGCCGAGCCGATACTACCGGCCCGGCGAGCACTCGACGCCGGTGGCGATCGGCTCGGGCCATGAGATCTATGCGCTTGCCGACCAGCACGCGTTCATGCGCATCCCGGCCGACAGCCCGCTCCGGATCGGCGACATGGTGATCCTCGACATCTCCCACCCCTGCACGACCTTCGACAAATGGGACGTGATCTACGGGGTCGATGCCGGCTTCAACGTGACGACGGCCTTCAAGACCTATTTCTGACGGCGGGCATGCCGGGCGGCCATCTCAGGCCGCCCGGACCCCGACGACGCGGAACGGCAGCGCCTCCGCGTCGGCAATGTCCGCGGCGGAAGCGCTCGGTTGCAGCCTGCGAAGCGGCCGGGCCGCTATCGAGAGCTTCAGATTGCCGGTAGCGCCCTTCGGGAGGGGCAGCCGAAAGAGCTTCGAGACGCCTTCGCCGGACCCGTCGCCGCCCGCTCGGGTTCGCAGCCGGGCAATCGCGACGCCGTCGACGCAGACCTCGAACAGGAACCGGCGCAGTTTGGCTGGAGGCGCCAGTTCGAGCTCGATCACGAGCTGCGCGCCCTCGCGCACGGCAACAAGCGTCCGATGATCCTCCAACGTCGCTTCGGAAGCCGCCTTCCGGCCTCCCGATCGGTCGCGATAGAACCAGGCGCCGAGGGGGCGCGCCGCCCGCCGGACCAGGATGACGTGTTCGTCCTTCAGCTCCAGCTGAAAGCCGCGCCGGCGCAGGACGCGGTCGGCAAGACGGTTCGCGGATTTTTCGATCCAGTCGCGCTCGCTCGGATGGCGGACATTCGACCAGTATTTCAGCCGCTCCGCCGCTGGCACCCGCAGCGAAGCGAGGCTGGCGGTCGCATGCGCCGGCACGGGAACGCCCAGGCCCTCCGACAGATAGCCGAGCCCGGCACGGCAGGCCGGGACGAGGCCGCGCTCGTCGGCGGTCTCGACCAGGCGGTTCCAGTCGATTTCCTGCCGCTCGATCCGCGTCGCGGCATCGATGGCCCAGTCGCCGCCGGTCCCTTCGGCCGCATGTGCCAGCAGGAGGAGCATGGAATCGGTCGGATCGGGAACGAGGACCGGCTGCAGGGCCAGGCGCGCGGCCTTGGCACGGCTCCACAGCGCGGCGTCGAGCCGTTCGGCATCGCGCGAAAAGTGGAAGGGCGTGACGTGGAGATCGATCTCGCCGTTCGGCCCCTTGCGGAAGTTGCCCCGCAGCCGTGCGGCGGCGAGCCGACGCAGGAAGGCGAAGGAATCGCCGCTCGCCGGCGTCCATCCGCCCAGCTTCAGCGCATCGAGCGTGCGGTCGGCATCGTCCAGCCGGACCAGAATGTCGATATCGCCCATGACGCGGCGCGGCGATACGGCCAGGCCCTCGGCATATTGCGCGCCGCCCTTGAAGACGAGGAGCGGAACACCGGCCTGGTTCAGGCAATCGAGCGCGTGGGCCGTCTCGCGCAGCTTCAGCTGGGTGCGTGTCCAGAGGTGCTTCGCCAGCCCGTCGATGCGCGGTCGCAACGGCGACGCGGGGTCGAGCTCCACCAGGCGCGCCGCGACCGGCACCAGCAGGCGCATCTCGTCCCAGGTGATGTCGTCGAAGTCGCGGGCTTGCTTCCAGGCCTGCCAGGCGCGCGCGGCTTCCGGCGCGGGGCAAAGCGCCGTTCGCACCAGCAGGTCGACGACGCCCTTCGGCCAGCTTCTCGGTCGGTTGGCCATGGTCAGGGAACGGCAATCGCGGTCGGGCGACGCGGCGCCGCCGCGCCAGCCGGTATGGGCCGAACGGCGCCCGCGTCGAGGTCGTCGGCCAGTTCGGCATAGGTGCAGAACCGGACGTCCGGCCGGCGAATGACGATCTCGATGAACTTCATCAGGGCCTGCCGGTAGACCGTGCCGCGATAGTCGGTGAAGTGATGGCCGATCTCGATCGGGGCGCGGTTGGTCAGGTAGTTGCGCTTGAAGTACTGGAGATAGGCCTCGACGACGGTCTGCTCCAGCCGCTCCAGATCGTCGAAGATCTCGGGGTTTTCCAGCGATTGCACGATGAAGAGATTGTAGTCCATCGAGAGCGGCGTCCGCCGATATCCGGGTAACGGGATGCTGGCCAGCTTGAACTTCCAGATGTCGTCCCGATTCCTGGCCGGCCATTCTCCGGCGCGTCCGGTCCTGCTCGCATCGTAGCGATATCGGCGCGCCGCGAGGGCAGCATCGAGCCCGGGGCCGATGCTCAGGAAGGGAGCTCGAAAGCCCCTGATATCGCTTGGCCCGAAGGCGAGGCGCTGATCGGGCTCAAGTCCATTGTTGTCCGTATAGCCTTCGAGCAGCCGGTCGTAGGTCTCGAACTCCGACAGCCATTGCTCCGGGCTCCAGGGTGCGCCATCGAAATGGCCGACGGCGTGCGACGCGATCTCATGTCCGGAACGATAGAGGGCGTTCATGCGCTCGCGGCGTTCCTGCATCTCCGCCAGAGTTCCGCCGAAGCGGATCCTTGCCTTGCCGGGCTCGCTGCCGGGGCCCTGGTAGAGGTTGCGGTTCTGGTCCGCGAGGAAGCAGGTGCCGCTGACGAAGAAGGTCATGCGGAGCGTCGGATGCCTCTCCGCGAACTCGGCCCAGGCATTCCAGCTCTCGATGTCGACGCAGCCATCGAACGAAATCAGCACGGTTTGCACAGTCACGTTTCGTTCGACCTTTCCCGGCGCGAGTCTCTGGTGCACTTTGGCATGCGTCGGGCGCGCGATCCAGAAACAGCGATCGGTTATCCCGAGGGTCCTCGATCGCCCGGCGCCCCGAGCCAGAGCCTTGAATTCGCGGGGGAAAATTGTCGTCATTGCCGGAGCTGGAACGACGGGACGCTACGACCTGGCAGGGTGCCGACAGGGTCGGCCTCATGCTTGCCGGCCTGCGCGCCGGCAGGCGGCAAGCGGCGCTCGATCATGCCCGCCAGATCGCGACAGCGGACGATTCCGACCTGCATTCGCTCGCGCTCGCCGGCCGCATTCTCGAAATCGACGGTTGCTGGGAAGATGCCGAGGGACTGTATGGCCGCATGGCGGCCATGGCGCCCGACCTGATCTATCCGCGCTACCGGCTGTGCGCGGTTCTTGCAGAACGGGGCCGAGATGCCGCGGCGGCGGAACTGGCCGGTATTCTGGTCCTGCAGTTCCCTTCCAATCCCCGAGTCGGCTCGCTGGCAGAGCGGATCGGGAGGTCGATGCAGCGAGAGGCAGGTGCGTCCCTGCCGTCCTGTCGCTGGCGCCGATGGTTCGAGGGCGAGGCCTCCTGGCACGAGGGCGGTGCCGTTGCCAGATCGAAGCTCGCCGTCGTGGTGATCGGCTTTCGGGCCCAGTCCGGCCTCGTCCGGGCCGTTTCGTCTCTGTTGGAGCAGGACGAACAGGCGGAGATCGTCGTCGTCAATTCCGGCGGCGGCGATCCGAAAGCGCTGCTCGCGGATCATGCCGACAGATTGCGCATCCTGAACATCCGCCAGCCGCTCTATGCCGGCGCGGCGCGCAATGTCGGCATCGATGCGAGCGTGGCGCCCCATGTCGCCTTCCTCGCCGGTGATTGCCGCGCACGGCCCGGCTGGATCCGCGCCAGGCTGGCCGCCCATGGTCGTGGCGCGCGGGGCGTGGCCTCGGCGATCGTTCCGTCGGATCTCGACAGCGATCTCGCCGTTGCGGCGCATCTCTGCCTTTTCGGCGCGCGGTCGCCGCAGGTTCCGCCGACCCAGGCCCTGCGCTATGGCGCCTCCTATGACCGGCATGTGTTGGGCCAGTTTGGCTACTTCCACGCCGCGCTTCGGATCAGCGAGGATACCGATCTGGCGCGGCGCCTCGGCAAACAGGTGCATCCCGCCTGGGATCCTCGCGTGCAGACCGAGCATGCCGCACCCTCGGGCCGGTTGCGCTTCTGGGCGGAGATGTTCGGTCGCGGCCGGCGCGCGGCGCGCTATCACCCGGCCCGCGACCAGCAGACGCCCTGGCGGCCAGGCCTCTGTTCCGAACTGATCGAGGGCGCGAGCCAGCGTACCGATACCGCGCTGCGCATCGCCCGCGACATCCTGAAGGTGGCGCCACAGCGGCTGGGCTCGATCCGGTCTCGGCTCGCGCCGGCATCCGTCTCCTATGGAGCCGGTCTCTTCGTCGGGCTGGTCGGGCTACACCGTGCCGGACGCGCCCATCGGAAGAGCCGCGATTGCCGCGCGCGCGGCGAGATGTCCCGTGCGATCCGCTATGCCGAGCGGGCCCATCGGCGCGACCCGGAGAACCTCGCCATCCGTCTCGACTGCGCCGACCTGCTGCTTGCCCGCGACGAAGGCGATGACGGGGCCAGGGCGGCCGTGCATCTCGACGCTGCGGCCTGGCTCGCGGCTTTTCACGGCGGCAGGCTGGTCGTCATGGCGGATTGGCTCGTCGCCAGAAGGCTGCACGACCGGGCCTGGATGCTGGGCGAGATCGCGACCTTCACGCTGCCAGCGGAAACCCTTGTTCATGAGCGCCTGGCCCAGGCCGCCGAGGCGATCGGCGATCCCGCGGCGTTCGAGCTGGCCGCCTTCGATGCGATGGCGCGCGATCCGGCGGCGGCGCCGTTCGGTCCCCGGCTCGATGCGATCTACGAAGCCGCGTCCAGCGCGAGAGGCTGACCCGGCAAATCGTCGATGAAGTCGCGCAGAAGTTTCCCGTTCCGCTCGGCGTCCTCCGACAGCTCCATCTGAAAACACGGCAATTGCGCCAGCAGTCGCGCGAAGAACGCCATGCCGCCGTCTGCTTCGCCGGCGAACTGGTGCAGGTTGGAGCTCATCAGCGCCAGCATGATCGCTTGCGGGCGGATCGGCGCGATCGAAGGCTGGCACACATGGGCGATGCGGGGCAGGACGGCGGCCCGCAGTGCGATTCCGTCGATCGTCGCGCCGGGGAAGAACTGGTCGGGGTCGAACTCGACCTTGCCGCGCCAGTTTCCCGAAAGATGGACCGTTTTCTCGACCAGCGCCTTGTTGCGCGCGAGCCCCGCCTTGTCCTGCTTGACGACGCGATAGAGCGGCCGCGCGACCGGGGAGGGGGCATTGCCGAGCGCGACATAGTCGTCGCCGACGGTGGAGAGGCCCGCCGCGAGACCCGCCAGCGTCGTCCCGGACTTGCCAGCGCCGCCCTTGCCGAACAGCACGATGCCGCGATCCGGCCGGCCGAGCGTCGCGGCATGCGCGAGGCGCAGTCCGTTGCCCTCCAGCAGCCAGTGAAGATGCTGGCGCAGCGGCGCGGAGCCGTCCCAGGGCGGCAGCGCATCGGAACCGGCGGTCCATTGCACGCCGATCCCGGACCGCGTGTCGAAGAAGCGCCAGAGGCGGCTCTGGAAAGGGTAGGCGGCCCGCAGGCCGGCCGCGGTGACGATGGCCTGAAATTCGGCCGGAGGGCAGGCCGCATCGCGCCATTCGGGCACGGACTGGAAGCCAGGCGCCTTGCCCGTCAGAACGTAGAGACGGCTGGGGGGCGTCGGCTCGCCCTCGACGTTGCGAAACCGCGCCGTGTAGGCGGCGGCGAAGTCCGGATCGTCATAGCGGGTCTCGAGGCTCAGCCCCGCGGGAGCGATCCGCTGCGTCGTGAGCGCTGCTCGGGGCAGGGCCTCGGCCTGGGCAATCGCCCGACGCATCCACGCCACGAGGTTGCCACGGTCCACGCCGGCTTCGGGGCCGCTGGTCTGACTCATCTGATCGCCACTCCATGCCGGCGAAACCATTCGCCGGCAGTTGAAGCAATCGCCGGATTATTGTCTAGCTGGGGCCCCTTCCTCATCGACAAAAATCAGGCCTGGACGTCGAAGTCCCGATGGAAATCAAGAGCATAGAAGTCCGTCACGCCAGCGACGCGGTCGCGCGGCGGGTCCAGGCCTGGTTCGAGCGGGGCGGGTGCGTCGGCATCCCAGACGGCAGCCGATCCGTTCGCCTGCCGCATCCGGAGAAGAGCGGATACGCGCTGAAGATCAAGGGCGCCGGGCTGAACGGCGGCCGCGTGCGGTTCGGCACTTTCAGCCGGACCGGTCCGGCGGCCGTGACGTTCGACTTCGATGGGCGCGTGATGGACGACGTCGCATCCGGCCATGACAACGCCTATCTCGGCGCGGCTTCCTTCCAGCAGGCCACGACCGAGTTCCATGTCAGCCGGATCCTGGCCGAGCGCGGCATTCCCGTGGTTCCTTGCCTCGGCTATGGCCGGGTCGAGACCGAGACCCATACGGCGTGGTTCTCCCTCTTCGAATGGGGCCGCGACTGGACGGGCGTCAGTGTTCCCCGCGCCGGCGCGATCGACGACTATCTCGACGCCAATATCCGCCTGAGCACGGACATTCTTCGGCTCGCGGTCGAACATGATTTGATTGGCTATTGCGGCTATGTCCGCGTGCCGGACGGCTCCTTCCGGCTCAAGGACCTGCATCCCTTCCGCCAGGCGGATCCGGTCAGCATGTCGCAGTTGTCCTGGGTGATGCAGGTGCTTTTCTCGCTCAACGTGCGCTGCCAGGCCGTTCAGTTCTTCCCGGCCGCGGCGGGGGCCGAGGATCGTCCCGCCGATCTCGTGACCTATCCCCTGCGTGCCGTTGTTCCTGATGCCAGCCTGGATGACCATGCCGCGCTGCGGGCGCGGATCGTCAGACCCTATCTCCGGCGCTCGCCACCCGATTTCACGCCGCGCGCCTTGCACGACGCGCTTCGCGGAACCCGCGTCGGCAGCGCCCTGCTCGATTTGTGCCCGGAACGATTTGCCCGTTGGTGACCACGGTTTTTCCCCGTCACGGGCTTGCCCGGCGCCGAGGAGGCGGTAAGGATCGCGGGACTTCTGGGACCAGTGCTTCGGGGCAACATGCAGCAGGACGGACAGATGGCCGCGACCGATCGGGTCAGCGTGGTCATTCCCGCGTTCAACGCGGAGGCCTATCTGGCCGAGGCGGTGACGAGCGTGCTGGCGCAGACGGTTCCGGCCGCCGAGATCATCGTCATCGACGACGGTTCGACCGATGGCACGGCGGAGATCGCGCGCAGCTTTGCGGCGGTGACCTATGTCCGCCAGGCCAATGCCGGCGTCGCGGCGGCCCTGAATCATGGCAGTCGCATCGCCGGCGGTGACCTGCTCGCCTTCCTGAGCGCGGATGACGTCTGGCGGCCCGACAAGCTCGCGCTGCAGCAGCAGGCGCTGCAATCGGCCCCCAACCGGCTCGTCTTCGGTCACATGCAGCATTTCCTCTCGCCCGAGCTGACGCCGGCGCAGGCGAGCAGCCTGGTCTGTCCGCCGCAGCCGATGCCGGCCTTCTCGGCGGGCACGATGCTCGCCCGGCTCGACACGTTCCGCGCCATCGGCCCGCTCGACGAGGGCTTCGCCGTCGGCGAGTTCCTCGACTGGTATGGCCGGGCCCGCGATCGCGGCGCCGAGGTGATCATGCTGGATGCCGTCGTGTCGGGCCGCCGGGTCCATCTCGGCAACCAGAGCACCAAGGCGCTGCGCCAGAAGAGCTATGCGCCGGTACTGAAGGCGATGCTCGACCGCCGCCGCAGCGGACAGACAAGCTGATGCGGCTGGTCGCGCTTCTCCAGGCCCGCAACGAACAGCGCTTCCTGCCGGGCTGGCTGGATAATGTCGCGCCGGTTGTCGACGGCATCATCGCGCTCGACGACGGTTCCGAGGATGCGACGGCGGAGATCCTCGCCGCCCACCCGAACGTGCTGCAGGTCATCCGCAATCCCGCCGGCCAGCCCTGGAGCGAGCGCGGCAATCACATGGCGCTGATCAAGGCGGGGCGCCAGCATGGGGCGGAATGGCTACTTTGCGTCGACGCCGACGAGCGGCTCGAGCAGCGCTTTGCGCGCGACATCACGGCCCTTCTCGATGACGCCGAGGCGAAGGGGATCGAGGCCTATTCGCTGCAATTGCGCGAGCTCTGGAACGATCGCTCGCACTACCGCAAGGACGGCATCTGGGGCCGCAAGGCGCGATATCGGCTGTTCCGCAACGATCTGAGCCATAAGAAGTTCGATCCGCGTCCGCTGCACCGCTACTGGATGCCGCTGGAAATCGTCACGCGCCTGGCCAGTGTCGGCGCGCACCTGCCGCACAATCTCTATCACTTGCGCATGGTGCTCGCCGAGGACCGCCACGCCCGGCACCAGCGTTATGTCACGATGGATCCCGACAATCGGTACCAGCCCCACGGCTACGACTATCTGGTCGACGAGACCGGAATGGAGCTGGCGACGATCCCGCCCGAGCGCGACTTCCTGCCCGTCAGGGACGCGGCGCTGTTCGAGTAGGGCATGGACCGTCCTGCTTTGACCCTGCCATCATTTCTTCGCCCATTCACCGAGAGGACAGACCTTGCCGGCCCGATATCTTGAACTTGCGTCGCCCGAATGCTCAGCGGACGATTTCGACGGCGAGATCGTCGCGATTAACCTCGAGACCGGCATCTATTACAGCATCAAGGACGCGGCCGCCGTGCTCTGGCACGACCTGGTCGCCGGCCATTCGGTCGAGGCGCTGGTCGAGATCGCGCGCGACAATGACGAGCTGGCGCAGGGGATCGAGCGCTTCGCCGACGAACTGGTGACCTATGGCCTGATGCGGCCGGCGGTGGACGCGCCCGTGCCGACGGCAACGGCTGGGACCGCCGCCCAGGTCGCGACGATGGTCCTGCCGACGCTCGAATCCTTCGGCGACATGCAGGACCTGCTGCTGCTCGACCCGGTGCACGAGGTCGACGAGGAGATGGGCTGGCCGAAGACGCCGGACTGAGGAACGCCCCGCGTTGCCCGCC
>JAEWAD010000273.1 GCA_023391905.1 Pseudomonadota bacterium
CGCGGCGCCGACCGACGACGAGGCGCACTTCCAGGCGACGACGCAGTACCAGCGCCTGGTCAATCTCGTCCGCGGCCAGCCGACGACGCTGATGCCGCCGGTCGAAAGCATGGACGGGCTGTGGGAAGCGCGCGAGGAGGCCTATGTGCGCTCGCATCTCGGCGTCGCAGTGATCGGCGGGCCGGACACCGTGCGCGAAAAACTCACGGCGCTGATCGCGCGGACCGGCGCGGACGAACTGATCGTCACGACCGACTTCTACGACCCGGAGGATCGCAAGCGGTCGTTCGACATCCTCATGGACGTCCACCGGGGATAGCCGCTTCCGAATCCGCCGCGGCTTCGAGGCCGAAACGGGCGAGCAGCGCGACCTGGGCCGGCGCCCAGGACTCGCCGGAGGTGAGACAGGCGGCGCCCGGCGCGCGGGCCGTTCCCGGCGCATCCGGTTCGAGCGACAGCACGGAGAGCACGCGCCTTGCGATCGCCTCGGCCGGATCGATCCACTCCACCGGCCACGGCGCGACGCGCTCGAGCCGATCGATCAGGAACGGGTAATGCGTGCAGGCGAGCACGATCGTGTCGGTGCGCCGGCCGTCGACCTCGATGAAGGCCGGCTCGATCTCGGCCCGGATCGCCGCGTCGGCGACGGGCTCGCCGCGCATCACCGCCTCCGCCAGCGGCGCCAGCTCGGACGAGCCGACGAGGCGGATGTGACAGCCATTGGCGAAGCTGCGGATCAATTCCCGCGTGTAGTCGCGCTTCATCGTGCCCGGCGTCGCCAGCACGCCGACGACGCCGCTCTTCGAGCGTTCGGCCGCCGGTTTGATCGCCGGCACGGTCCCGATGAAGGGGATCGCGTGCCGCGCGCGGAGCGGCGGCAGCACCAGCGTCGACGCCGTGTTGCAGGCGATCACCACCGCGTCGGGGCGATGGCGTTCGATCAATTGCCCCATCAGCGCGACGATGTGGTCGGAAAGCGGTCCCGCATCCCAGTCGCCATAGGGAAAGGCGGCGTCATCCGCGACATAGGCGATCTCGGCCGATGGCAATTGCCGCCGGATCTCGCGCAGTACCGAGAGGCCGCCGATGCCCGAATCGAAGACCAGCAGCCTGGCGCTCAATCGTCCGCCTCGCGGCTGGTGGTCTCGGTGCCGTCGGCTCGCTTGCGCGGACGGGTCGGCCGGTTCTCCAGCGCCGCGATGACGCCGCGCAGCGTGCGGATGTCGGCCTCGGTGAACTGCGCCCGCTGCAGCATGGCGCGCAGGGTCTGCACCACGACCGGGCGCTTCTCGACCGGCCGGAAGAAGGTCACCTGGTCGAGCGCGCCTTCCAGATGCTCGAACAGGCCGAGCAGCTCCTGCTTGGTGGCCGGCCGGCTGTCGTTCGGCATGGCGAAGCGCAGGCCCGCTTCTTCCGTCTCGAGCCCGCTCCGGCGCCACTCATAGGCGACGATCAGCACGGCCTGGGCGATGTTGAGCGAGGCGAATTGCGGATCGATCGGCAGCGTCACGATCTCGTCGGCGAGCGAGATTTCCTCATTGGTGAGGCCGATCCGCTCCCGTCCGAACAGCACGCCGGTCTTCACGCCGGCCGTCATGTGGCCGCGCATGATGCCGGCGGCCGAGGCCGGGCCGCGCACCGGCTTGGCCAATTCGCGCGACCGCGCCGTGGTGGCGACGAGATAGCCGAGATCGGCGACCGCCGCCTCGACCGTGTCGAACAGGCGGATGCGGTCGAAGACATGGTCGGCGCGGCTGGCGGCGCGTCGGGCGCTCTCATTTGGCCAGCCGTCACGCGGATTGACGATGCGGAGGTCGCGCAGGCCGAAATTGGCCATGGCGCGGGCAGCCGTGCCGATATTCTCGCCCAGCTGGGGTTCGACGAGAATGACGGCGGGGCCATCGACGAGAAGTTCAGGGGAAGACATGTCGCTCATGGGGCGGTGGGAGAAAGTGATGTCCTAGCTGATTGCGCGTGGTCGCGCTATATTTGCGCCTCGGAAAGCGACACACGGATGAGTCGCTTTCGCCACGGTATTCACGACCCAAGGGGGGTAGACGCCATGCCGACAGACACAGCAGCCAACAAGAGCTTTTCTGCGGCGGTCCGCGAAAAATGGGGCTGGTTCCTGTTTCTCGGCATCGTCTTCCTGATCGGCGGCGTCTTCGCGATCGGCATGCCGCTGGTCTCGAGTGTCGCGGTCACCATCTTCCTCGCGGCCGTGCTCGTCATCGCCGGCGTGTTCCAGATCTTCCAGGCCTTCAGCGTCAAGGGCTGGGGCGGCTTCCTCTGGCAGCTGGTCGTCGGCATCGTCGTGCTGATCGGCGGCATCGCGATCTACATGTCGCCCGTCTTCGGCAGCTTCGCGCTGACGCTCGTCATCGCCTCGGTGTTCCTCGCCAAGGGCATCTTCCAGATCGCGCTGTCCTTCCGCATCAAGCCGCTCGACGGCTGGGGCTGGATCCTGGCGGCCGGCATCATCGCCTTCCTGGCCGGCTTCTTCATCCTGATGCAGTACCCGACCTCCGGCCTCTGGGTGCCGGGCACGCTCGCCGGCATCTCGCTGATCTTCACCGGCTGGAGCTACATCGCGCTCTCCCTGGCGGCGAAGCGCAGCCTGGCCTGATCGCGATCGCGTTGATTTCGAAAACCGGCGGCTGCGCGCGACGCGGCCGCCGGTTTTTTATGGCGACGAGGCCATGGCGATCCTCGTCCGAAGCCACCCTGTCCTCAGCCGCACGGCACGATCCCGGCGCCGCCTCCGGCCACGCGCCGCCGGCGCCTGCGGATCCATCGGGAGCACGGGCTCGAAGCGCGCTTCCGCGCGCCGCCACGCCCCGTCCATCCCGCCTTTGCGCGTCCTGAGTGCGATGCTATAGGGAAGCCCGCACCATCCTCGGCGCCCTGGCGCTGGCGGCTTCTTCCGCCGGCAGGCAGCGCCGTCAAACCCGGAAGCGAGGTAACCCTCCATGGCGAAGATCAAGGTAGCCAATCCCGTCGTTGAGCTCGACGGCGACGAGATGACCCGGATCATCTGGCAGAACATCAAGGACAAGCTGATCCACCCCTACCTCGATCTCGACCTCCAGTATTTCGACCTGGGTGTCGAACACCGCGACGCCACCAACGACCAGGTGACGATCGACGCGGCCGAGGCGATCAAGCGCGTCGGCGTCGGCGTCAAGTGCGCCACGATCACGCCGGACGAGGCGCGCGTGAAGGAGTTCAACCTCAAGGAGATGTGGAAGTCGCCGAACGGCACGATCCGCAACATCCTCGGCGGCGTGATCTTCCGCGAGCCGATCATCTGCAAGAACGTGCCGCGCCTGGTTCCGGGCTGGACGCAGCCGATCATCGTCGGCCGTCACGCCTTCGGCGACCAGTACAAGGCGACCGACTTCCTCGTCCCCGGCAAGGGCCGCATGACGATCAAGTTCGAGGGCGAGGACGGCACCGTCATCGAGAAGGAAGTCTTCAAGTTCCCGGGCGCCGGCGTCGCCATGGCGATGTACAACCTCGACGAATCGATCCGCGAATTCGCCCGCGCCTCGATGAACTACGGCCTCAACCGCAAGTATCCGGTCTACCTGTCGACCAAGAACACGATCCTCAAGGCCTATGACGGCCGCTTCAAGGACCTGTTCCAGGAAGTGTTCGACAACGAGTTCGCCGACAAGTTCAAGGCCGCTGGCATCACCTACGAGCACCGCCTGATCGACGACATGGTCGCGTCGGCGCTGAAGTGGACGGGTGGCTATGTCTGGGCGTGCAAGAACTATGACGGCGACGTCCAGTCCGACACCGTCGCCCAGGGCTTCGGCTCGCTCGGCCTGATGACCTCCGTGCTGATGACGCCGGACGGCAAGACCGTCGAGGCGGAAGCCGCCCACGGCACCGTGACGCGCCACTACCGCGAGCACCAGAAGGGCAAGGAGACGTCGACCAACTCGATCGCCTCGATCTTCGCCTGGACCCGTGGCCTCGCCCATCGCGCCAAGCTCGACAACAACGAGGAACTCGCCAAGTTCGCGCTGACGCTCGAGAAGGTCTGCGTCGACACCGTCGAGGCCGGCGACATGACCAAGGACCTGGCGCTGCTCGTCGGCCCGGACCAGAAGTGGCTCTCGACCACCGGTTTCCTCGACAAGGTCAGCGAGAACCTGACCAAGGCGATGGCATAACCAAGCCGTCCGGGGAGCCTGGCTCCCTTCAGCCTTCGGACAAGGGCGGTTCGCCGCCCTTGTCCCCTCGCCTTCCCCCGCCCACAGGCCGCCCGGAGCAGGACGTCCGCATGAACGTCGTCATCCGTCCGCTCTCCCCCGCCGACCATACGGCGTGGCTTTCCCTGTGGCAGGGCTATCTCGACTTCTACGAGCGCGCGCTGGCGCCCGAAATCACCGATCTCACCTGGACGCGGCTCCACGATTTGGCCGAGCCGATGTTCGCCCTCGCCGCGGAACGCGATGGACGCCTGGTCGGCTTCGCCCACGCGATCCTGCACCGGTCGACCTGGCTCGCCGGACACTCGTGCTATCTGGAAGACCTGTTCGTCAGCCCCGGCGATCGTCGCGGCGGCGTTGGCGGCGCGCTGATCGAGGCCGTCGCGCAGCAGGCGCGCGATCGCGGCTGCGACCGGCTGCACTGGCTGACGCACACCGACAACGCCACGGCGCGGCGCCTCTATGACAAGCTCGCCGCCCATCTCGGTTTCGTCAGCTACCGGCGCAGCCTTCTCGATCCCTGAGTCGATAGCGGCTCCGTCGGCTACATCCGCGCCAGCACCACGATCGGCCGTCCGCGGCCATCGCTCAGGATCAGCTTCTGCCGCGGGCCGTCGATGCGCCAGCTGCGCACGTCCTTGAGCGTGTCGAGGAATTTCCGCTCCTGGTTCATCGCCGCCGGCGTGCACGCCTTCATCGTGCTCACGAGCTGGCCGAAGCGGATGCTGTCACCGCTGATGTTCGCGCTGCCGCCGATGGTGTTGCAGCCACCGGAACCGCCGACGCCGCCATTCGGCCGGATGACCAGCACCGTCTGCAGATAGTCCATGACGCCGCCGCCGCGGATATCCTCGGCGAGCCAGCGCCCGACCGGCCCGCGCGAGGGGCGCTCCGTGCCCTGCGCGGCGACGCGCTGAAGCGGAATGTCGATCCGGTCGGGCCCGCCGATCTCGACCGCATGCCGGCTCGTCGAGGTGAACCAGAGCTGGCCACCGGCGGAGATCGTGGCGCGCAAGGCATAGCTGTGGCGGGGCCTCAGCTTGCTGTCGTCGAAGCGCAGGCGATAGGCGATCGGCACCTGGCCGCGTGGCCGGAACGTCGTCTGCGCGATCACCTTGGAGGGTGCATCGGCGAGCGACACGTCCAGGAGCTGCACCTCGACCCGCGCGTCGGGCGGCAGGGCGATGCGTTCGCGATAGAAGATCGATCCGTGCAGGGTGCGTGTCGCGGCGCCGGCCGGCGTCGCGAGCAGCCCCGAGAGCACAGCCGCCAACACGACCAGCGCCAGCGCGACACCACAATGTCCACAGCGTGCAAAAGCCATTTTGCGCGAGATCATGACCCGACACTCCTTGGAAACGCTCGAATGCTGCATCGCAATAAATATATGATACGGATCCACTACATTACCGTCAGACCGTATCATATTGACCGAGTAGAGAACATTGCATAGCCTTCCAATCAAGCTTGAGACAACTAGCTTGAGCGGGAGAAGAAACTGTCCTTGATGAACACGTGACATGCGCCGTCGCATTCGCGACGATCGGAGGTTGTTGTCGACAGGTAAAGCCATGACGTGCGAGTGCAGCCGGCACGGCTGATATCTCGCCCAGCCCCTGTCCCGGGTGAATAGATCGCGTGACGGTTCGTCGATCTCTTCCGGAAATCCCTTCCGCAAAACCTGTAGACGCTGCCGCACCCCGGGGAGGAGCCTGCGGGTAGGCATCAAGGATCATCATTACATCGCGTGGCGAGCAGGAATGCCTGCCAGGCATCCGGTTCCGATGGCTTCGAGCACGCTGAACCGGCGATGGATCATCGTTACCGCCAGGATCCGTCCAAGGCGACGTCTGATTAAGTTCTGGGAGGATGTGTATGGCGTCAGTTGAGTTCGTGAACGTAAGGAAGTCCTTCGGCAGCCAGCCGATCATCAAGGGCGTCGACGTTCAGATCGAAGATGGCGAGTTCGTTATTCTTGTCGGTCCTTCCGGTTGCGGAAAGTCGACGCTGTTGCGCATGCTGGCCGGCCTGGAAAACATTTCCGCCGGCGAGATCCGCATCGGCGACAAGGTCGTCAATCGCGTGCCGCCCAAGGAGCGCGACATCGCGATGGTCTTCCAGAACTATGCGCTCTACCCGCATATGACCGTCGCCGACAACATGGCCTTCTCGCTGACGCTGAAGGGCGAGAGCAAGGCCGTCATCGACGCGCGGGTCAAGCCGGCGGCGGAAATCCTGGGGCTGACGCACCTGCTGGAACGCTATCCGCGCCAGCTCTCCGGCGGCCAGCGCCAGCGCGTCGCCATGGGCCGCGCCATCGTTCGCGACCCGCAGGTCTTCCTCTTCGACGAACCACTGTCGAACCTCGATGCCAAGCTGCGCGTCGCCATGCGCGCCGAGATCAAGGAGCTGCACCAGCGCCTGAAGACCACGACCGTCTATGTGACGCATGACCAGATCGAGGCCATGACCATGGCCGACAAGATCGTCGTCATGCATGACGGTCGCGTCGAGCAGATCGGCGCGCCGCTGGAGCTCTACGATCGGCCGGCCAATCTCTTCGTCGCCGGTTTCATCGGCTCGCCCTCGATGAACATGATCAGCGGGCGCATGGATCCGAACGATCCCCTGCGCTTCGTGGCGAAGGACGGCACGAAGCTGCCGGTCGGCAAGCCGATCGACGCCAGCCCCGACCGCCCGCTCGTCTACGGCATGCGTCCGGAATTCATGCGGCTCGACCCCGCCGGCATCCCCGCCGAGGTCGTCGTCATCGAGCCGACGGGCGCCGAGACCCAGATCATCGCCAAGCTGGCCGGCACCGAGGTGACCTGCGTCTTCCACGAGCGCATCGCGGCCAGGCCGGGCGACACGCTGCATATCGGCATCGACGCGGCCGCCATTCACATCTTCGACGAGACAACCGGACTTCGCCTCTAGAGATCGTCAACATCCGAGGCACATGCCGTTTCGGAACGGCGTCCTGCGCTGAGCAGGAGATTTCCGCATCACAGGAGAAGGACACCCATGACCTTGAACAGACGCCATTTTCTCGCTTCGTCCGCCGGCCTCGTCGCCGCGGCCGGTTTCGGCGGCCTCGGCAGCAGCCGGGCTTTCGCGCAGGCAGCCCCGGTCTACAAGCCGGAAGAAGGCGCGTCGCTGCGCCTGCTGCGCTGGGTTCCGTTCGTCGCCGGTGAGGAAGCGGCCTGGCTCGAGAACACGCGCAAGTTCACCGAGGCCACGGGTGTCCAGGTCCGCATCGACAAGGAGAGCTGGGAGGACGTTCGTCCGAAGGCCGCCGTCGCCGCCAATATCGGCTCGGGCCCCGACATGGTGATGAGCTGGTTCGACGATCCGCAGCAATATCCCGACAAGCTGGTCGACCTGACCGAGCTCGGCGAATATCTCGGCAGCGCCCATGGCGGCTGGTATCCGGGCCTCGAGGGCTACGCCAAGCGCGACGGCAAGTTCATCGCCCTGCCGCTCTGCGCGATCGGCAACGCGATCGTCTATCGCGACAGCCACATGAAGGCCGCCGGCTTCAACGAGTTCCCGAAGGACACCGCCGGCTTCCTCGAGCTCTGCAAGGCCCTCCAGGCCAAGGGCACGCCGGCCGGCTTCCCGCATGGCAAGGCCGTCGGCGACGGCAACAACTATGCCCACTGGCTGCTCTGGAGCCATGGCGGCAAGATGATCGACGAGGGCGGCAATGTCGTCCTGAACAGCCCCGAGACCCTCGCCGCCGTCCGCTATGCGCAGGAGCTCTACAAGACCTTCATCCCGGGCACGGAAAGCTGGCAGGACGTCAACAACAACCGCGCCTTCCTGGCCGGCCAGGTATCGCTGACCGCCAACGGCGTCTCGGTCTACTATGCCGCCATCAAGGACCCGGCGATGAAGGAAATCGCCGAGGACATGCGCTCGGTCAACCTGCCGATCGGCCCGGTCGGCGAATCCGTCGAGCTGCACCAGGCGTCGACGCTTTCGATCTTCAAGCACACGAAGTATCCGGAAGCGGCCAAGGCCTATCTGCAGTTCATGTACCAGGCCGACAACATGAACGACTGGATCACGGGCGCCAGCGCCTATTGCTGCCAGCCGCTCAAGGCCTTCGCCTCCAATCCGGTCTGGACCAGCAACCCGATCCACGAGGCCTATGCCAAGGCTTCGGCCTCGCTGCGTCCGAACGGCTATGCCGGCCCGCTCGGCACCGCCTCGGCCGCCACCATGGCCGACTACGTGCTGGTCGACATGTTCGCGACCGCCGTCACCGGCCAGATGTCTCCCGAAGACGCGATCGCCCAGGCCGAACGTCGCGCCCTGCGCTACTACCGCGTCTAAGCGGCACCCCGGTTTCCCGCCG
>JAEWAD010000319.1 GCA_023391905.1 Pseudomonadota bacterium
TGGCGGCTTCTACTTCATCGAGATGAACACCCGCCTGCAGGTGGAGCATCCGGTGACCGAGCTGGTCACGGGCATCGATCTGGTCGAGCAGATGATCCGCGTCGCAGCCGGCGAGCGGCTCGCCATCGCGCAGGAGGATGTTCGCCTCGATGGTTGGGCCATCGAGAGCCGCATCTATGCCGAGGATCCCTATCGCAGCTTCCTGCCTTCGATCGGCCGGCTGACGCGTTACCGCCCGCCGGAGGAGGCGACCGCCGACGGGGTCACCGTGCGCAACGACACGGGCGTGGTCGAGGGATCCGAGATCTCGATGTTCTACGATCCGATGATCGCCAAGCTCTGCACCCATGCGCCGACCCGCGCCGAGGCGGTCGAGGCGATGAGTCTGGCGCTCGACGATTTCGTCGTCGAGGGCATCCAGCACAACGTGCCGTTCCTCTCCGCGCTGATGGCACATCCGCGCTGGCGCGAGGCCCGGCTTTCGACCGGCTTCATCGCGGAGGAGTTTCCCGAGGGCTTCACCGGCGTGGCGCCCGATGCGGCGACGCTGGCGCGGCTCGCCGCCGTGGCGCTGACGATGGAGATCGTCCGCAAGGATCGGCTCGACCATCTGACGGGGCGCCTCGCGCCGCATTCCGGCAAGTGGCGCGAGCACTGGGTCGTGGCGATCGGCGGCACCACGGTGGAGCTCGCGAGCCCGTCCGGCCTGGCGCTGATGCCGATGGAAATCGACGTCGTGCTCCCCGGTAGCGACCGGCCGGTGATGGTGACGTCCGAGTGGATGCCGGGCGATCTCGTCTGGGAAGGCGCCATCGACGGCGAGCCGTTCACGGTTCAGGTCCGCCCCGTTCTCTCGGGCACGCGGCTCCTCCATCGCGGCATCGACGTCGTGGCGCGGGTGATGACGCCGCGCATCGCGGCGCTGCACAGCCTGATGCCGGAGAAGGTCCCGGCCGATACGTCGAAGTTCCTGCTCTGCCCGATGCCGGGCCTCGTCGTCTCGATCGCGGTCGAGGAAGGGCAGGAGGTCAAGGCCGGCGAGACGCTGGCGATCGTCGAGGCGATGAAGATGGAAAACGTGCTGCGCGCCGAGCGCGACCTCGTCATCGAGCGGATCGCGGCGAAGCCGGGCGACAGCCTCGCTGTCGACGCCGTGATCATGGAGTTCGGCTGAGCGCTGGTCCGTAGCTCAAGAAGGGGGCGGCTATATCCCCGCGAGTTTGCGGCTCACGTCGCCCCGGCGGAGGCCGGGGCCCATGAACGCCGGCCAGGAAAGCTAGGCCCAGCCCATCGGCCCAAGGCCGGTGTGTCTGGATCCCGGCCTTCGCCGGGATGACGGCAGAGGGCTACACGGCGTGAGCAGCCAATCCTCGCGGATTTGAGTAGGGGCGCTCAGTCGCCCTCGGCGGCGAGCAGGCTGTCGGTCTTGACGTTCATCTGATTGCCGCGCCATTCGAAGCCGCTGCCGCAGACCGCTGCGATCCAGAGCGCCGGCATGGTGAGGTCGCGCAGGATCCAGGCGAGCGGCGAGCTACGTTCGCAGTGCCAGCCGAGGCTTCTTGCCATCAGCGCCTCGGCGCCATACCACGCGAAGGCGAGCGCCGGCGCGATCCAGAGCGGCAGTTCGCCCGCGAGGCCGAGCCAAAGCGTCAGTCCGATCGGCAGCAGCCCGCCAAGCGCCAGTTCCAGGCAGAACAGGGCCGGGAAGGTGACGCGCCGGAGCCGCGCCCAGCGCAGCTGGCGCTGCCAGATCGTGCCGATCTCGCGCGCGCCGAGCGGCTGTGCGAAGGGCTGCCGCACGAGGCGGACGCGCTGGCCGTTGGCGCGGATCGCCTTGGTGGCGGCGGCGTCCTCGGCCGGATCAGCGGCCAGCGCCGCGATGCCGCCATGGCGATCGAGATTTTCCCGCCGCCAGAGCATGGACTTGCCCTGCGCGAATCCCTGGCCGACGGCATCGGCGGCGAGCTGCCAGCGCGCCTGGTAGGTGTTCAGATAGGCGCATTCGAGCTCGGCGCCGAGATTGTCCGGCTCGCTGCCGAGCGGCGGCGAGCAGACGAGGCCGGTCGTGCCGTCCCAGCGCTCCAGCATGCGATCGAGATAGTCCGCCGGCATCAGCACGTTGCTGTCGGCCATGACGATCCAACGATGCGCGGCGGCGTCCCAGCCCTTGGCGAGGTTGTTGAGCTTCGGATTGATGCTGATGCGGTCGTCGCCGACCAGCAGACGCGCCTGCACGTGCGGGTGAACCGCCATCAGCCGGCGGATCAGCGGCACCACCGGGTCCGAGGCGCTGGCGACGCAGAAAACGAGCTCATAATCGGGATAGTCGAGTGCGAAGCCGGAGCCGAGCGTACGCTCGATCGCGTGTTCGAGGCCGCGGACGGGGCGGAGGATGCTGATCGGCGGCCGGCCATGCGGCGCGGCCTCGGCGGAACGAAGGCGGCGGGCGCGGAACGTGACGAGCGCGATGCTGGCGAAGTGGACGAGCGCGGCGGCCAGGCAGAAGGCGAGGGCGAGCGGGACGAGAAGGTTCATCGGAAGGCCCGGGCGCTCTGGAGGGCTGCGGATGACGGCAAGCTCGGTGCTCCCTGATCCGTGGCGCGCCGCGTTCCGCGCCACCATGTCCGGCGCGATTCGCGTGGCGCCGCATCGCACCTCGTCGCGCATCGGCATGACGTTCTGATGAAGGGCGCCGCTTGACGCGGGCGGCGGGAGCGCGCAAGCCGTCCCGCAGCGATCTCAAGCCAGGACGGAATGCACGCCCCATGACCGAATCCCGACTGACGGCGCTCGTCGATCTCGACGGCACGCTCACCGATCCCTATCCCGGAATCAGCGCCTCCATCCTCTACGCCCTGGAGAAGCTGGACCGGCCGGCGGCCGACGAGCCTGCGCTTCGCGCCGCGATCGGGCCGCCGCTCGAGGGCACCTTCGCGGCGATGCTGGGCGGCGACGCGGTGCTGGCGAAGCAGGCGCTCGGTCACTATCGCGAGCGTTTCGGCGCGGTCGGGCTCTATGAGAACACCGTCTTCGACGGCATTCCCGAATCGCTCGCCACGCTGCAGGCGGCCGGTGTCCGGATGTATCTGGCAAGCTCGAAGCCGCGCGTCTTCTGCGAGCGCATCCTCGATCACTTCGACCTGACGCGCTTCTTCGACACGGTGCATGGCGCCGAGCTCGACGGCCGGCTGGGCGAAAAGGCCGAGCTGATCAGCCATGTCCTGGCGACGGAGGCGATCGATCCGGCAGCCTGCGTCATGATCGGCGATCGGCGCTACGACATCGAGGGCGCGCGCGCGAACGGCATCAAGGTCGCCGCGGTCGGCTGGGGCTATGGTACGATCGCCGAGTTCGAGACATTCCCGCCCGACGTGATCGTGCCGCAGGTGTCCGATCTCGCATCCGTCGTGCTGGGGCTATTGCGCTGAGGCTCGCCATGGCTGTCCGCACCGTGCACGTGATGATCTCCGGCCGCGTCCAGGGCGTCGGCTATCGCGCATGGACGACGGACGAGGCCGTGGCGCGCGGCCTGTCCGGCTGGGTCCGGAACCGTCGGGATGGCGGTGTGGAGGCTGTCTTTTCCGGCAATGCGGCCGATGTCGACGCGATGGTCGCCGCCTGTGCCGGCGGTCCGTCGCTGGCGGCGGTCCGCGCCGTCGACACCCATGAGCGCGAGATGGCGGAGACGGGCGCGTTCCGCGTGCTGCCGACGGTCTGACGTCAGGCGCCGTCCGCTCGCTCCGTCGGGCCGAACAGGGCCTCGAACTCGCGACGCATGACGGCGTCGACTTCCGGCATGGTGACGATGCGGCCGAGGTCGGCGAGGCTGGTGACGCCATGGCCGTGCACGCCGCAGGGCACGATGCCGTCGAAATGGTCGAGCGCCGGCTCGACGTTCAGCGAAATGCCGTGGAAGGTCACCCAGCGGCGGACGCGGATGCCGATGGCGGCGATCTTGTCCTCGGCGAGCGCGCCCTTGTCCGGGCGGCGCACCCAGACGCCGACGCGGTCGTCGCGGCGCTCGCCACGCACGTTGAAGCCGTCCAGCGTGCGGATGATCCATTGTTCCAGCGTGGCGACGAACAGGCGGAGGTCCTGCCGCCGGCGATTCAGGTCGAGCATGACATAGGCCACGCGCTGGCCGGGGCCGTGATAGGTGTACTGGCCGCCGCGGCCGGTCTGGAACACCGGGAAGCGATCCGGGGCGATCAGGTCCTCGTCATGGGCGCTGGTGCCGGCCGTATAGAGTGGCGGATGCTCGACCAGCCAGATGCGCTCCGCGGCCGTGCCGGCGGCGATGGCCGCGACGCGCGCCTCCATTTCTGCGACGGCGTCGGGATAGGCGACCGGCTCTTCCGCGATCACCCATTCGACAGGCGGGCTGCCCGCCTTCGGGAGGAGGGTGGCGTCGAGGTCATCGCGGAGTGTCATGGCATCGCTTCCGGCCGGCGGAGTTCCGGCCCATTCGTGGTGTTCAGTCTCATGTCGGTTGCTCCGGTCATAGCGCAAGGGGACGAGATCTTCACCTGCCGCGATCCGGCCATGCGAAAATCGCCCCTGTGGATGAATTCAAAGGATGCGCAAAGCCGCTTGTTTCGTCGGAGGGCATTTGCTACATCCCACCTCGCGCCGGGCAACACACCGGCTTGGGTTTCGCGGTCGTGGCGGAATTGGTAGACGCGCAGCGTTGAGGTCGCTGTGCCGCAAGGCGTGGAAGTTCGAGTCTTCTCGACCGCACCAAACCCAAATGCAAAAAGCCTCGCAAAACGGCGGCCCTCGGGCCGCTGTTTTTGTTTCTGGGTCATGGTAGCGCGGGCCTGTCGAGAATGCGTGGCGCGCCACTATTTTTCCTTTGCCCGAACAAACTTGAGCGTTAAAGCTCGCGCGAAACCTCCCCTGAAATCTCGGCACGCGTTCTAGAGGGGCCATGTCGGACGAGCTGACCATCGAACGCGACGACCGTCCGGCGAACGACATTCCGCCGCTGCGCGACGAGAACGACAACGTCTCGTCGGTGTTTCTCGACGCGCTCGGCGCGGCGATCGAAGCCGGCGACGGCGAGCGGGCGAGGGCGCTCACCCAGGACCTGCACGAATCCGATGTCGGCGCCATCCTCGAGGCGCTCGATCCCGACCAGCGCCCGGCGCTGATCCAGCTTCTCGGCGATGCCTTCGACTTCACCGCGCTGACCGAGCTCGACGAGGCTGTCCGTGTCGAGATTCTCGAGGAGCTGCCGTCCGAGACCGTCGCCGAGGGCATGCGCGAGCTCGATTCGGACGACGCCGTCTACATTCTGGAGGACCTCGACAAGGCCGATCAGGACGAGATTCTCGCCCAGATCCCCTCGGTCGAGCGGTTGGCGCTGAAGCGGGCGCTCGACTATCCGGAAGACAGCGCCGGCCGGCGCATGCAGACCGAGTTCATCGCCGTGCCGCCGTTCTGGACCGTCGGCCAGACGATCGACTACATGCGCGAGGCGCAGGACCTGCCGGAGGAATTCCACGAGGTCTTCGTCATCGACCCCGGCTACCACCTGCTCGGCACGGTCTCGCTCAACCGGCTCCTGCGCACCAAGCGCCCGGTGAAGATCGCCGACCTGGTCAGCGAGGCGCGCCATCTCGTGCGCGCCACGGAGGACCAGGAAGAGGCGGCGCGGATGTTCCAGCGCTACAACCTGATCTCGGCCGCCGTCGTCGACGAATCCGACCGTCTCGTCGGCCTGCTCACCATCGACGACATCGTCGACGTCATCCAGGAAGAGGCGGACGAGGACATCAAGCGCCTCGGCGGCGTTGGCGACGAAGAAGTCTCCGACAAGGTCTGGTCGATCGCCAAAAGCCGATTCCCGTGGCTCTTCATCAATCTGATCACCGCCGTGCTCGCCTCCTTCGTCATCGGCCTGTTCGAAGACGAATTGCAGAAGATGGTGGCGCTTGCCGTGCTGATGCCGATCGTCGCCAGTCAGGGCGGCAATGCCGGCACGCAGACCATGACGGTCGCCGTGCGCGCCATCGCGATGCGCGAGCTCGGGCCGCACAACGTGCTGCGCGTCATCGGGCGCGAGCTCGCCGTCGGCGTGTTCAACGGCTTCCTGTTCGCCGCGATCGTCGGCACCATGGCCGTCTACCGCTTCGGCATCCTCGACCTCGGCTTCGTCATCGCCGCCGCGATGATCATCAACCTGGTCGCGGCCGCGCTCGGCGGCATCCTGATCCCGCTTGCGTTGAACCGCCTGAAGATCGACCCGGCCGTCGCCTCCAGTTCGTTCGTGACCACGATCACCGACGTCGTCGGCTTCTTCTCCTTCCTCGGATTCGCGGCGATCTGGTTCGGCCTGGGCTGACGGGCGGGGCCGCGCGACGCCCCGTCGCAGGCCGGGTCACGGACATCTGATGTGGGCGGCCGGTAGTGTCGCGCCATGTTTCCCAATTGGACAAATTGTGACCGCCGTCACGCCGCGATTGATCGACTTTGAGCGAGAAATCGTTAGACCGATGCCAGCGAAGCGCGCTGCTTCGCGGCCATGGCGGAATCGGAAAGAAACAGGATTGACCACGAGCGAGATCAGGACCGGCGTCATCGGACTCGGGTATTTCGGTTCCTTCCATGCGCGCCAGCACGCCGCGAATGCGAAGGCGAGACTGGTGGCCGTCGTCGATGCGGACAAGGCCCGCGCCGAGGCCGTCGCCGCGCAGCATGACGCCGCGCCGCTCGCCGACCACCGCGATCTGATCGGCAAGGTCGACGCCGTGTCGATCACGGTCCCGACCTCACTGCATCACGCCGTTGCCGCCGAGATGATCGATGCCGGCATCCATGTCCTGATCGAGAAGCCGATCTGCGACACGCCCGATTCGGCTCGCGACCTGATCGCGCGGGCGGAGAAGCAGGGCGTCGTCCTGCAGATCGGCCATATCGAGCGTTTCTCGCCGGTGTTCGGCGCGCTGCGTGAGCGCGTCACCGCGCCGCTCACCGTCGAGTGCACCCGCATCGGCCCCTGGAAGGGCCGGGCGATCGACGTCGACGTCGTGCTCGACCTGATGATCCACGATATCGACCTGGTGCTGGCGCTGGTCCGCTCCGAGGTCGTCGCGGTCGAGGCGATGGGCTCGCCCGTGCTGGCGCCGACCAATGATTTCGCGCAGGCCCAGCTGCGCTTCGCCAATGGCGCCGTGGCGCATCTCCATGCCAGCCGCATCGCCGACCGCTCCGAGCGCATCATCAAGGTGGTCGAGCCGGACCGTTACTGGGCCGCCGATCTCGCGGCGCGGACGGTGAGCTCCTTCCCGCGCGGCCACGCCGTGCAGGCGCATGACGAGATCGCGATCCCGCCGAGCGACAACCTCGCGCTTGAGATCGACTCGTTCCTCGATTCCATCGCCGGCGCCCGCCGGCCCATCGTCGACGGCAGGGCAGGGCTCGATGCCCTCGTGGTCGCCGACATGATCATTCAGCGTATCGGACAGGCGAAGCGGCCAGCTTCCTCCGTCCTCATTGGAGATTCGCACTGATGGCGTCCAACCCGCAGCCGGCCGTCGTGGCCGCGTCCGACCGCATCGGCTTCTTCGATCTGCAGCGCCAGCAGCGCCGGATCCACGACGACGTGCGCGCCCGCATGGACGCGGTGCTGGTACACGGCCAGTTCATCCTCGGCCCCGAGGTCTCGGAACTCGAAGGCAAGCTCGCCGCCTTCGCCGGCGTGCCGCATGCGATCGCCGTCTCCAGCGGCCGCGATGCGCTGATGATCGGCCTGATGGCGCTCGGCGTCGGTCCGGGCGACGCGGTGTTCGTGCCCGCCTTCACCTTCGCGGCCACGGCCGGCGCCGTCTGCTCGATCAACGCGACGCCGATCTTCGTCGATGTCGACGCCGAGACACGCAACATGGATCCGGCCGATCTCGAGCGCGCCGTCGCCGAGGTGGTCGCCGCCGGCGAGCTGAAGCCGCGCGTCGTCATGCCGGTCGATCTCTACGGCCTGCCGGCCGACTATGAGGCGATCGGCAAGATCGCGGCGCGCTACGACATGACCGTGTTCTCCGACGCGGCGCAGAGCTTCGGCGGCCGCGCCGGCAACAGCCGCGTCGGCGGCATGGCGCCGATCTCGGCGACGAGCTTCTATCCGACCAAACCGCTCGGCTGCTATGGCGACGGCGGTGCGATCCTGACCGATAGCGACGAGCTCGCGGACGCCGTGCGCACGCTGCGTTCGCATGGTCGCCAGGGCACGGGCGACGTTGCCGTGCGCAACGGCGTCACCGGCCGTCTCGACACGCTCCAGGCCGCCGTGCTGCTCTCCAAGCTGACGGTGTTCGAGGACGAACTTGAGAAGCGCGACGCGGTGGCAAAGCGCTATGACGCGGCGTTCGCCGGCAAGGTCGGCATCCAGAAGCGGCCGTCCGGCTATTTCAGCGCCAACGCGATCTACACGATCACGCTGCCGAACCGCGACGCCCTGAAGGCCGCGCTCGACGCACGCGGCATCGGCAACGCGTTCTTCTACCGCGTGGCGCTGCACCAGCATCCGGCCTTCGGTGAAGCGCCGAAGCGTCCGCTGCCGGTATCCGAGCAGCTCGCCGACACGGTGATCAGCCTGCCGATGCATCCGGACCTGACGGATGAAGAGGTCGAGCGCGTCATCGCCGCGGTTCTCGACGTCGTCGGCTGATCGGGCCAAACGTCCTGATGGGTGGAATGCTTCCTTAACGCGTTTCCCGTATTTCGCTCCCAGCTGGACGAAGGGCTGGGGGGCCCATCAGCATGAAATTGGATGTTCCGACCCTTCTGGTCGTGCTGGTCGCCATCCTTCAGATGGCGGCCATCGCGCTGATGACGTCGTGGACGGGCCGTCGTTTCGAGCGCCATACGCTGCTCTGGGCGGCCGCGCTTCAGCTCGGCGCGCTCAGTTGCGCCACGCTGCTCCTGCGCGGTGTCGTCTCGGATTTCGTGTCGATCGCGCTGGCCAATGCCGGCGTCCTGTACGCCATGGGCCTCGGCTGGAACGGGGCGAGAGCTTTCAACGGCCGGCGCGAACGCTGGTGGCCGGTCCTGATCGCGCCGACGGTCTGGCTGATCGCGTGGCAGCTGCCCGCCATCGCTCATTCGCTCTCCAATCGCATCGCCTTGCTGTCGTTGTTGTCCTGCGTGCTCTCCAGCGCGCTGGCCTGGGAGATCTGGGCGAAGGGCAAGGATGACCTGGTCTGGCGCGGGCCCTTTGCCGCCGTTCCGGCCGCCCACGCGGTGTTTCTGGTCTTTCGCGCCATCCTGGCGCTCAGCCTCGACCTGCCGGAGAATTTCCTCGCCGGCCGGAGCGCGCTCAGCCTTGGCATCGGTTTGCTCGAGCCGATCCTGATGATGTTCGCCGCGACGATCATCGGGCTCCGGCTCAGCGACGAACGCCTGAAGAATCTCCTGAAGCGTGCCGCCCTGGTCGACGGCCTGACCGGGCTGCTCAATCACGGCGCCTTCATGGATCTGGCGCGCGCGCGCGTCGAGCTGGCGCGCGGCCAGGCGGACGACATCTCGTTGCTGCTGTTCGACCTCGATCGGTTCAAGCAGCTGAACGACCGTTTCGGCCACGCGGCCGGCGACGCCGCGCTGCGCCGCTTCGCCGAGGTCGTGCGCCGCCAGGTCGACGAGGCCCAGCTGGTCGGCCGGATCGGCGGCGAGGAATTCGCGGCGCTGCTGGTCGGGGCCGGCGCGGCGCAGGGACTTGCCGTGGCGGAGCAGATTCGCTCCGAACTCGCGGCCGAGCAGATCGAGCACGGTGGCGGCATGATCGCGGTGACGGTCAGCATCGGCGTGATGAGCGTCCGAGGCCCCGAGATCGAGTTCGAGCGCCTGATGATCGCGGCGGACGAGGCGCTCTATGCCGCCAAGCGCGGCGGGCGCGATCTGGTCTATCAGGCCGCCAGCTGAACTTGACGCTGCGCCGCCAGCGCCGGATGCTGGCCATCCAATCCCCGAGGAGATCCCCATGCAAACCGTCACGGCGCACGGCGCCATTTTGCCTGTCATCGGGCTCGGCACCTGGAAGCTCACCGGCGAGGCGGCGAGCGCCGCCGTCGCCGCTGCCCTCGAGGCGGGATACCGCCACATCGACACCGCGATCGGCTATGGCAACGAGACGGAGGTCGGGGAGGGGCTGCGCCGGTCCGGCGTCGCGCGCGACGCGATCTTCCTGACGTCCAAGGTTCCGCCGGAGCAGCTGGCCGCCGACGACATGATGCGGGCGGCCGAAGGCAGCCTGCGCCGGCTGGGCGTCGACCAGCTCGACCTGCTGTTGATCCATTGGCCGAGCAAGGCGCTGTCGGCGGCGGAGACCATCCGCGCGCTCAATCGCGTCAAGCAGCGCGGGCTGACGCGCCATATCGGGGTCTCCAATTACACCGTGCGGCTGCTCGACGAATCCTGGGCGGCGACGGAGGAGCCGATCGTCGTCAACCAGTGCGAGCATCATCCCTATCTCGACCAGACCAAGCTGATGGACGCGACCCGGCGCCACGGCATGGCCTTCGTCGCCTATTGCCCGCTCGGACGGGCCGAGGTTCTGGACGAGCCCGTGATCCAGGATATCGCCGGCCGCCACGGCCGCAGCCCGGCCCAGATCGTGCTGCGCTGGCAGATCCAGACGGGCTGCGTCGCCATTCCGAAGAGCGCGCATCCGGCCCGCATCCGTCAGAATCTCGACATCGCCGGGTTCGAGCTCGGCGAGGCCGACATGGCGGCGATCGACGCGCTCAAGGCCGAAGGCAGCCGCATCTGCGATTCCGCCTTCTCGCCCGACTGGGACTGAGATCGGCCGCGTCATGTTCTTCTATGTCTCCAAGCTGGTCTGGTTCCTGCTGCAGCCGTCGGCCGCGCTGCTCCTCTGTCTCGCCGGCGGCGTGCTGATCATCGGCCTCGGCGGCGTGAGGGTGGGGGCATTCCTGGTCATGGCGGCGACGGCCGGGCTTTTCGTCGCCGGCTTCTCGCCGCTCGGGCCGGCCTTGCTGCTGCCGCTCGAGGAGCGATTCCAGCGGGTTGAGCCGGATGGGCCGGTCGCGGGCATCCTCGTGCTCGGCGGCGGCATCGACCAGCATGTCGGCGAGCGCCGGCAACTGGTCGAGCTCAGCGACGCCGGCGACCGGATGACCGAGGCGGTGGCGCTGGCGCTGCGTCATCCCGAGGCGCGGATCGTCTTCAGCGGCGGCTCGGCCGAGCTCGTCTCGGACGGCTTCACGGAGGGGGCCGCGGCGCGGCGCTTCTTTCGGGAGATGGGAATTCCCGATGCGCGCGTGACGATCGAGGAGAAGAGCCGGAACACGGCGGAGAATGCCCGGCTGTCGGCCGGGCTCGTCGATGCGAAGCCGGGCGAGCGCTGGCTGCTCGTCACCTCGGCCTTCCACATGCCGCGCGCCATGGGCAGCTTCCGCGCGGCGGGGTGGTCGCCGATCCCCTGGCCGACCGACTATCGCACGCGCGGCCCGGAGGATCGCTTCTGGTTCATTCCGCGCCCGTCATTGGGCCTCAGCCTTGTCGACCTCGCCGCCAAGGAGTGGATCGGTCTCGTCGCCTACCGGCTGACGGGGCGCACCGACGCCCTCTATCCGGGGCCGGCGCCCTGAGCGCCGTCGATCCGCGCTAGCCCTCTGGATCGGCGCCGGAAGCCGCGCCGATCCGGTAGACGCCCTTGAAATCATGCGGGTCGACCGGCTTGCCCTTGCGCAGGATGGTGGCCTTGCCTTCGTCCGCCAGGCGGATGGCGATCGCGCGGATCGGCGTCATCTGCAGTCTCCAGACCTTTTCGTCGGGGCCGGCGACGGCGCGCGCCAGCGCGGTCGGGTCGAGGCTCTTGCCGGCTGGCAGGGCGGCGAGGAGGTCGAGCAGGGTCGATTCGATGAGTTCGTGGCTGATTTTCATGGCTGTCCCTGGCGCGCGGCCTCGATGACGATCTTGGCCGAGTCCGAGAAGAACTGGCGGTGGAGCTGGACGAGCGCCACGACCAGCGTGGTGGCGATCAGCGTCCAGCCGTTCACGAACCAGCCGAGATAGCCGATCGAGAAGAAGAAGGCCCGGAGGCCGTGGTTGAAATGGCGGCCGGCGGTGATCGTGAACACGGCCGCCCGTTCTGCTGCCGCGATCGCCTCGGCCTCGCTGGCATGGGCGGCCGTCGGCGTCGCGCCGATCAGGATCGAGGCGTAGTTGAACAGCCGGTACGACCAGCCGAACTTGAAGAAGGCATAGCCGAAGATCAGCATCAGCCCGATCACCTTGGCCTCGAACAGGCCCTTCGGCACCGTCTCGACGATGGCCAGGTCGCGCATCACGCCATAGACGTGGTCCGTCGAGTTCAGCAGCGCGAAGCAGGCGCCGATGGCCAGCAGCGAGGTCGAGGCGAAGAAGGCCGTGCCGTTCTGCAGCCCGCTCATGATGCCGGTGTCGATCATCCGGAGGTCGCGATGCACCATCGTCCGCATCCATTGCCGGCGCTGGAAATCCATCGCCGACGACAACGTACGGCCCGTCTTGGCCATGCGCGTCAGGATCACGGAATAGAGCACCCACGCGCCGACGAAGACGATGATGGCGATGGTGTCGATCGTGGAGATATCGATCAATTCGGCGCTGCTCCCGGAGCTTGCCATTCCCGTCCGCGATGGTGCCAAACCGGCGTGACGACGGCAACCGGCTCGCCGGATCGATCAGGGCAGCATGCGGGCGATCGGACGCCGGAAGATCACCGCGACGACGATGACGATCAGGGCGAGGGCGCCGAACAGGGGTTCGCGCGCGATCATGCCCGCCGCCGTCAGCACGAGGCAGGCGATGATGCCGGTCATCGCGACGCGGCTCGCTTTGGCATCGATGTTGGGCTTCTGGTCGGACATGCTGGCCTCGTGATCCCGTGTGGTGCAGCTTCTCTCGATCCGGCCGGCGTCGAGCTTGTGGCTCGCCGCCGCGGCGCGGATCGTCGCCACGCCCTGCGACCGTCGCGCGCTTTCGCGCCGGGTCCGGAGCGCATAGGGTGGCGTCGGCCTCAGAGCCTCGCTCATAGGCCAACGGGCGGCGAAGCGCCAACCGATCCTTGTGGAAAAATCGCCGCGGCGCCTGTCGCACCCCGGCGCGAGGACTAGTGTTCCGGCATGGCCCTGCATCTCATCAAGCTCTGTGTCGGCGTTGAATCGCTCGAGGAACTCACCGGCTGGATCGCCGAGGACCAGGTGCGCCAGCGCGGCCTCGGCCTCGAGCCGGAGGATACGCACACGACGCGCATGATGCCGAAGCGCATTCCCGAGATCCTCGACGGCGGCTCGCTCTACTGGGTGATCAAGGGTCAGGTCCAGGCGCGCCAGCGCATCCTCGACCTGCAGGCCGTCACCGGAGCCGACAACATTCAGCGCTGCCGCATCGTGTTCGACCCGGAGGTCGTTCCGACCGAATGGCAGCCGAAGCGGCCGTTCCAGGGCTGGCGCTACCTGCTGCCGAAGGACGCGCCGCGCGATCTCGCGGCGATCGGCGGCAGTGCCGGCGACGAACTGCCGGCGGCGCTGAAGGCCGAACTCGCCGAGCTCGGCCTTCTCTGAGCGCATTTTCGAGCGAAGTGGATACCGGTTCGCGTGAAGAAATCGCAACCAAGCCTGCGGCGCGGCCGTCAGACCGCGATGTTGTCGATGAGGCGCGTCTTGCCGAGCCAGGCGGCGGCCAGCATGCGGCGCGGCTCGCGCGCCGGATCGGTCAGTTCCGCCAGTGTCTCGGCGTTGCGCAGCACCAGATAGTCGACCCGGAAGCCGGCTGCCTCGAGCGCCGCGCGGCCCGTCTCGAGCGCCGGCTCGACGGCGCCGCCCGCGCGGATGGTGTCGGCCGCCCCGCGCATGACGCGGGCGATCGTCGTGGCCAGTGTGCGCTCCTCGGCCGAGAGATAGGCGTTGCGCGAGGAGAGGGCGAGGCCGTCCTTCTCGCGCACGGTGGCGAGGCCGAGGATCTCGGTCGGCAGGCGGAGGTCGCGCGCCAGGCGGCGGACCACCATCAGCTGCTGGTAATCCTTCTCGCCGAACACCGCGACGTCGGGCATGACGGCGATCAGCAGCTTGCCGACGACGGTCGCCACGCCGGCGAAGAAATGCGGCCGGAAATCCGTCTCCAGCCCGAGCGCGGGGCCGGCCATCGAGATCGTCGTGGCATAGCCCTCCGGATACATCTCGGCCGCGTTGGGCGCGAACACGGCCTCGACGCCGAGGCCGGCGAGCTTCTCGACATCGCTCGCCTCGGTGCGCGGATAGGAGCCGAAATCCTCCTTCGGGCCGAACTGGGTCGGATTGACGAAGACCGAGACCACCACGCGATCCGCATGTTGCCGCGCCGCGCGGACGAGGTCGAGATGGCCCTCGTGCAGGGCGCCCATGGTCGGAACCAGCGCGATGCGCAGCCCGTCGCGGCGCCAGCCCGCGAGCGTTGCGCGGAGATCGTCGACGGTGCGGAAGATGGTCGGGCTGGCGGTCATGGCGGGTCCTCGTTGCGCGGGCGACGACGCGATCGCCGGAGGCCGCGGGCGCGGCGCGATCGGGTCGTGCCGCGTCGGTCTAGCAAATCGCGATCCCGCTAGCCATTGCAGCGGCGGGAACTACGCCCCAATAGAGGACAGGGCCGCAGCGGAATCGGCCGGTTGGGAGTGATGATGGGTTTGCTAATCCCGTTTCTGGGCGTGATCGCCGTGTCGATCGGCATCGCTTTTCTCTTCGGGGGCGAGAGAGGCGCGGAGGCGCTCGGCAAGGCGGCGCGGCGCGGCATAGCGGGTGCGCTGATCTCGACCGGCGCGGCGACGCTGCTGACCGGCCGGATCGGCCTCGGCATTCCGTTGCTCGCCATCGGGCTCTGGATGCTGAAGCCGAAGATCCTGGACGTGAAGCCGTGGATCGCGGGCGGCATGGTGAAGCGCGGCCGATTTGCCGGCCGCACGCTCGATTCGCTCAATCACAATGAACTGGCCGCGCTGTACGGCCAGGTCGCCGGGCGGGCCCGGGACCGGGCGCTACTCGAAGCTTATCTCGACCGCCGGATGCCCGGCTGGCGTGAAAACGTCGAGGGTGACGCGGCAGGTCGGGCGCGCGGCGCGACGCGCCCTGGCACCATGACACATGAGCAGGCCTACGAGATCCTTGGCCTTTCGGCCGGCGCTACCGAGGCCGAAATCAGGACGGCCTACCGACGGCTGATGAAACGCGTCCACCCCGACCAGGGAGGATCGACGTTCTTGGCCGCCCAGATCAACGAGGCGAAGGAAAGACTCCTCGGCGGACATCGCTAGCTCCCGAACGCGGATACAAGGAAGGAGGGCGAAACTCTCACGAGAGACCACCCGTCACTGACGGATGGCAAGGCAGGACACATCCCGCTTGGTCAGGTAGGCGCAGGCGGCGCGAGCCTGATCCTTGTTGTCGAACCCGGCGAAGCGGGCGCGATAGAGGGTGGACTGGCCCTTGGCGATCGGCTCCACGGTGGGGGTGGCGTCGGCCAGGACCTTGCCGCCCTTCGACTTGGCGCGATCGAGCATCTCACGCGCGCCGTCCTCGCTCGGGGCAGCAGCGATCTGGATCTTCCAGCCATCCGCGATCTCGGCGGCCGGCGCCGCTTCCGTAATTATACTGCCGGTCACGGTGGCGGCGTCGCTGTCGGCGGTGGGAACCGGCTGGGCGATCGAAGCGGTCTTGACGGACGGACGGGCGACTTCCTTGCCCGAGGGGCCGACGCGGAAGACCATGCGCGGACCGGCCGGCTCGACGGGCTCGGGGGCATAGGCCTGGAACGAAGCGGGCTCGTCGATCGGCTCGGCCTGCGGCAGCGGCTCGGCCTGGCGAAGCGGCTGGGCCTCGTTCAGGGCGACGGCGACCGGGGCCTGCTTGCGGGCCGGGGCGCGAGCCGGGACGGGCGCCGGAGCGGGGGCTGCCTCGATCAAAGCGGCAACAGACTGCACGGCGGCGGCGCGCTGCGGGCGGGCGGCCGGAACCGGCGCGGGGGCCGGTGCGGCCTCGGCGACCTCGATCTCGGCCTCGTCGTCGATCACCGGCGCCTTCTGGTTGCGAGCGAAGAGCGATCCCTTGGCCGGGCCGGCATAGGCGACCGGGAGATACTTCTCGAGCAGGCCAGCCATCTGCTTGTCGCGCGACGCGCCGGAGGTGCCGCCGATGACGGTGGCGACCAGCGAGCGGTTGTTGCGCTTGACGGAGGAGACGAGGTTGAAGCCCGACGCGTTGGTGTAGCCGGTCTTGATGCCGTCGACGCCCTGGACGCGGCCGAGCAGGCGGTTGTGGCCCCGGATCTCGCGGCCGTTATAGACGAAGCTCTTGGTGGCGAAATACTTGTAGTAGCGCGGATAGCGCTCCTGCAGGGCGCGGCCCAGCGTGGCCATGTCGCGCGCCGTCGACCACTGGCCGTTGTTCGGCAGGCCGGAGGCGTTGCGGAATGTGGTGCGGCTCATGCCGATCGAGCGGGCCTGCTGCGTCATGCGCTTGGCGAAGGCGGCTTCCGAACCGGAGATGTGCTCGGCGATCACAACGGCGGCGTCGTTGGCGGAACGGGTGATGAGGCCGAGCATGGCGTCGCGCACGGCGATCGTCGAGCCGGGCTTGAGGCCGAGCTTGGTCGGCGACTGGCGCGACGCGAACTGCGAGACCTTCATGCGGGTGGAGAGCGACATGCGCCCCGCCTCGAGCTCGCCGAAGAGGACGTAGAGCGTCATCATCTTGGTGAGCGAGGCCGGCCGGCGCAGCGCGTCGGGCTCCTTGGCGTAGAGAACCTTGCCGGTCTTGGCATCGACGACGATGGAGGAGGTGGGCGCGGCGCTAGCCTCGACGGTGGCGGCCGTGAGCGAGATGCCCGCGACGAGAAGGCCAGCCAAGGCGTTCCGGATCGAGCGGGCGCAATGCCGACCGAGGGGGTTCAGGCCCATCAACATTTCGACTGAAATCTCCGCGTCTCGCAGAACCGGAGTTCCCACCCCGGCAGTGCCCACAATCAACAGACCGCGAAACCCGCACTTTTTTGAGGCAAGCCGGGAGAATCCTTACCGGGAAGCTCCATGCCGGCTGTCGATGGCGACGTTCGGCGCTTCGCATTCCCTTGGAAACCCGAGCCCGCGCCAGGAAAAATGCCGTTTGGCGCGCGCCGTGCCGGTCCTCGGTCTGTTGTCGGAGGTTAAGGAAACGCCGTTACGAAACCGTAAAAATTGGCGAAGGGTGAACGGGAGGTTGCCGGCCAAGGCGGAGACGGTCCGCTGCTGCTGCGTTGCGCGCGCGTTGTTGTGCGGCGCAGCAATTTTGTTGACTTTCGGGCGCTTCCGGGGGAATCCTGTGCTCGTTGAGCTGGCTATGGCGCAAGCTCGAAGGCGGAGGGTGCCCTTGTGATCACCGATTTTGATGGCATGCAGAAGGCTGGCAAGGAAAGCGTCGAGATGGCCATGAAGAGCTTTGGCTCGCTCAGCCAGGGGCTGCAGGCGATCGCGGTCGAGGCGGCCGACTATTCCAAGAAGAGCTTCGAGACCGGCACCGCCGCGCTTGAGAAGGTGATGGCGTCGACCAGCGTCGAGAAGGCTTTCGAGGCGCAGACGGATTACCTGAAGGGCGCCTATGAGGGCTATGTCGGCGAGATGTCGAAGCTCGGCACGATGATGACCGAGGTGACCCGCGAGGCCTACAAGCCGTATGAAGGCCTGTTCGGCAAGTTCGCGAAATAGGCGAGCCGTCGCGTCCGTCAGAGAATTCGAAGCCCGGCCCCGTGCCGGGCTTTTTGCTGCCGGTCGGGCGGCCTTCCTTAGCCATGCCCGGGCGAGCGCTCGCCAGGCCTCCGTCCGGCCGGTCCATCCGGCGGATGAGGAGGCCGGATGACGCTGAGGCGGCGGCCTACTTCCATCCCTGCGCGACCTCCCCATATAGAGGTTCGACACCCCTCCCGCCTGTTTAGCGCGCGGCGGTGCGGAATGCTCGAAATGAGCGATTGCGCTGCAGCGGGATTATCGGCAGGATTCCGTTTTAGCGACGTACCGATCGAAGCAGATGAGCAAAGAAACCCGTCGACCCGATGATGGCGATAGCGATGTCGGCGTCGCCACGAAGACACGGCCGAAGACCAAGCGGCCGAATTTGTACCGCGTTCTGCTCTTGAACGACGACTACACGCCGATGGAGTTCGTCGTGCACGTACTCGAGCGGTTCTTCAACAAGAACCGCGAGGAGGCGACGCAGATCATGCTGCATGTGCATCAGCATGGTGTGGGGGAGTGTGGTGTCTTCACCTACGAAGTGGCCGAGACCAAGGTCACGCAGGTGATGGATTTCGCGCGCAAACACCAACATCCGCTGCAATGCGTGATGGAAAGGAAGTGAGGTCCTAACGTGCCGTCATTCTCCCGCAGCCTCGAAAAGGCCCTCCACCAGGCGCTCGCCTTCGCGAACGAACGCCATCAGGAATACGCGACCCTCGAACATCTGCTGCTGGCCCTGATCGAGGATCAGGACGCGGCGGCGGTCATGCGCGCCTGCAATGTCGACCTCGACATGCTGAAGCGCAGCCTCGTCGACTATATCGACACCGAACTCGCCAATCTCGCGCATGGTCCCGACGAGGACTCGAAGCCGACCGCCGGCTTCCAGCGCGTGATCCAGCGCGCCGTCATCCATGTCCAGTCGTCCGGCCGCGAGGAAGTCACCGGCGCCAACGTGCTCGTCGCGATCTTCGCCGAGCGCGAGAGCCATGCCGCCTACTTCCTGCAGGAGCAGGACATGACCCGCTACGATGCGGTCAACTACATCTCGCACGGCATCGCCAAGCGGGCGGGCATGAGCGAGAGCCGGCCGGTGCGTGGCGTCGACGACGACGCGGCGACTGTCGATGCCCGCGAAGAGAACAAGAAAAAGGCCGACGCGCTCGACGCTTACTGCGTCAACCTCAACGAGAAGGCGAAGAAGGGCAAGATCGATCCGCTGATCGGTCGCGACAGCGAGATCGCGCGCACGATCCAGGTGCTCTGCCGTCGCCAGAAGAACAACCCGCTCTTCGTCGGCGATCCCGGCGTCGGCAAGACGGCGATCGCCGAGGGCCTCGCCAAGCGCATCGTCGAGGGCGACGTCCCCGACGTGCTCGCCGGCTCCACCATCTTCTCGCTCGACATGGGCACGCTCTTGGCCGGAACCCGCTATCGCGGTGATTTCGAGGAGCGGCTGAAGCAGGTCGTCAAGGAGATCGAGGAATATCCGGGCTCGATCCTGTTCATCGACGAGATCCACACGGTGATCGGCGCCGGCGCCACCTCGGGCGGCGCGATGGATGCCTCCAACCTCCTGAAGCCGGCGCTGGCCGGCGGTTCGATCCGCTGCATCGGCTCGACCACCTACAAGGAATATCGCCAGTTCTTCGAGAAGGACCGGGCGCTCGTCCGGCGCTTCCAGAAGATCGACGTCAACGAGCCGTCCGTGCCGGATGCGATCGAGATCCTGAAGGGCCTCAAGCCCTATTTCGAGGACTTCCACCGCGTCCGCTACACCAACGAGGCGATCAAGTCGGCGGTCGAGCTCTCGGCCCGCTACATCCATGACCGCAAGCTGCCGGACAAGGCGATCGACGTGATCGACGAGACCGGCGCCTCGCAGATGCTGATCCCCGAGAACCGGCGCAAGAAGACCATCGGCGTCAAGGAGATCGAGGACACCATCGCCACCATGGCGCGGATCCCGCCCAAGACGGTGTCGAAGAACGACCAGGAAGTGCTGAAGGGGCTCGAGACCACGCTGAAGCGCGTCGTCTACGGCCAGGACAGCGCCATCGAGCAGGTGACCTCGGCGATCAAGCTGGCCCGCGCCGGCCTGCGCGAGCCGGAGAAGCCGATCGGTTCCTACCTGTTCGCCGGCCCGACCGGCGTCGGAAAGACCGAAGTCGCGAAGCAGCTGGCCGCCAGCCTCGGCGTCGAGCTGATCCGCTTCGACATGTCCGAATACATGGAGCGCCACACCGTCTCGCGGCTGATCGGCGCGCCTCCGGGCTATGTCGGCTTCGACCAGGGCGGCCTGCTCACGGATGGCGTCGACCAGCATCCGCATTGCGTGCTGCTGCTCGACGAGATCGAGAAGGCGCATCCGGACCTGTTCAACATCCTGTTGCAGGTGATGGACCACGGCAAGCTGACCGACCACAACGGCAAGCAGGTCGATTTCAGGAACGTCATCCTGATCATGACCACCAATGCCGGCGCGGCCGATCTCGCCAAGCCCGCGATCGGCTTCAAGAGCTCGACGCGCGACCCGGACGACCAGGAGGCGATCAACCGCCTGTTCGCGCCGGAGTTCCGCAACCGGCTCGACGCCATCGTGCAGTTCGGCAACCTGCCGATCGAGGTCGTGCACAATGTCGTGCAGAAGTTCGTGCTCCAGCTCGAGGCGCAGCTCGCCGATCGCGGCGTCACCTTCGACCTCTCGCCCGAGGCGATCGACTGGCTGGCGCACAAGGGCTACGACCGCCAGATGGGCGCGCGTCCGCTCGGCCGCGTGATCCAGCAGACGATCAAGCAGCCGCTCGCCGACGAGGTGCTGTTCGGCAAGCTGCGCAAGGGCGGCACCGTCAAGGTGACGGTCGAGACGAAGGAAGATGGCGAGACCGGCCTGCATCTCGAGCCGATCGAGGACGGCCCGGTGACGCCGAAGCCCGAGCCGGAGGAGCCGAAGGCCAAGGCCAAGCCGAAGCGCAAGGCCGCGAGCCCGACCGCGAAGAAGCCGCCGGCCGAGAAGCCGACGCCGCCGAAGCGCGGTGGGCTGGTGCCGAAGGTGCCGCTGAAGACGGAGTGATCCGGATCCGGTGACGAATTCGAAGGGCGGGGCGCTGAGGCGTCCCGCCCTTTTTCATGCCCCGGCGCCGGCGGGAAGCAGGAAGTCCCCGACGCCCGCCAGCTTGTCGGGATTGCGCATGATGTAGACCGCGACGATGCGGCCGTTCTCGATCTCGAGCGCCGTCGTCTGCAGCAGGCCGTGGTCGTCGGCGGAGACATAGCCGGGCAGGCCATTGATCCAGAGCGGCCCCGACCAGTCGCGAAAGGCTTCCGGCCCGTGCTTCAGGGCGACGCCGGCGAAGAAGCGGCTGATCCGGTCGGCGCCGCGGATGACGTTGAGCGTCGAGAGGCGCTTGCCGCCGCCGTCGCTGTGCATCCGCGCGGTCTCGGCCAGGAGGTCGCGCAGCCGCGAGGCGTCGCCGCTGCCGACCGCGGCGAAGAAGGCGGTGGTGACGCGGGCGGCCTCGTCGGGGTGGACGTCGAAGCGGGAGCGTTCCTCGCCGACATGGCCGCGCGCGCGGACCAGCAATTGCCGGCACGCCGCCTCGCTGCGGTCGATCGCATCAGCGATCTCGTCGAAGCCGAAATCGAACAGTTCGTGCAGGATGAAGACGGCGCGCTCCAGCGGCGACAGCCGCTCCATCGCGAGCATCAGCGCCACCGGCGCGTCGATCCGATCCTCCGCCGCCAGTGCCGCGTCGGTCGCTTCCAGCGGCGCGACCACCGGCTCCGGCAGCCATTGCCCGACATAGCTCTCGCGCCGGGCGCGGGCCGATTTCATCATGTCGAGGCAGAGCCTCGTGACGGTCGTGCCGAGCCAGGCGCGCGGGCTGGCGATGCTGGCGCGCGCCGCGCCGTGCCAGCGCAGGAACGCGTCCTGCACGATGTCCTGGGCATCGGCCAGCGATCCGAGCATGCGATAGGCAAGCCCGGTCAGGAATCGGCGATGCTGTTCGAACTCGGCGGTGGACGCGTCGACCATTTAGCTCCCGTCTCGAAGGTTTCTCCCGGCCGCGACACGGGGCGGCCGCGGCCGGGAGAAGGCTGATGTGTCAGGCCGCCTCGCGGGCCGCCATCCTGCGGTCGTTCGGATGCACCGAGCGGAACCCCACGGCGATCCGGTTCCAGGTGTTGATGGCGCCGATCAGGAAGCTCAGCTCGACCTGTTCCTTCGCGGTGAACGCGGCCTGCAGCGCCTCATAGTCGGCGTCGGGCGCCTGGGTCTGCGCGATCAGCGTCAGCGCCTCCGTCCAGCCGAGCGCCGCGCGCTCGCGCGGCGTGTAGAGCAGCGACTCGCGCCAGGCGCTCAGAAGGTAGATCCGCTCCTCGGTCTCGCCATGCTTGCGCGCATCGGCCGTGTGCATGTGCAGGCAATAGGCGCAGCCATTGATCTGCGAGGCGCGGATCTTCACGAGCTCCTGCAGGCTGTGCTCGATGCCGCAAGCGGCGAGCTTCGCGGCCAGCTCCTGCATCGCCTTGTAGGCGTCGGGCGCGGCGGCAAAGGCGTTCTGTCTCTCGGTCATGATCGTCTCCGTGGGTTGACGGAGATAAGACGAGACGGCGCCGCCGCCTGTGACATGCCTGCGAGAAAAAACTATCCGGCGGCCAGCGCGGCGCGGACGCGCTCGGCGTGCTCGGCCAGGATCTCGGGCTTCTCCATCGTGCCGGAATGCGGATGCAGCGGCTCGCCCTCGAAGCGCGGGATGATGTGGACATGCAGATGGAACACGGTCTGGCCCGAGGCCGGCTCGTTGAACTGCATCACGGTGACGCCGTCGGCGGCGAAGGCGCTCTTTACGGCGCGGGCGAGCTTCTGCACCACCGGCATCAGGCGCGACAGCGTGTCCGGCGCCGCGTCGAGCAGGTTGCGCGACGGCGCGCGCGGCACGACGAGCAGATGGCCGGGGCCCTGCGGCATCACATCCATGAAGGCGATCGTCTCGGCGTCCTCGTAGACGCGATGCGACGGGATTTCACCGCGCAGGATCTTCGCGAAGATGTTGGCGTCGTCATAGCTGGTCATCGGGGTCTCCCGTCCTGGAGCGTTTTCAAGCGAAGTGGATTCCGGTTCGCGTGAAGAAGACTCGATCAAACAATGAGGCAGGGTCTTTCATCGCTTCCATGGAAGGATGAAGGACCCCGGGATGGCGCATCATGCCCGTTCGGCGGCGGGCGGCAAGCCGGGCAGCGTCTTGCCGAGGTCGATCAGGCCCTGGTCGACGAGCGTCCTGTGGAAACGGTTCTTCCGCTCCGATGGCGTCGCCATGTAGAGCGCGCCGACCTCGTCGATCAGGCTGGCGCGGGTGGCCGAGACGGCGTCGAGCGGCAGGCCGGATGCCTGCAGCGCCACCGTGCCGAGCATGGCGATGTCGAGCTTCTCCGGCACGCTCGCGATCGCCGGTTCGAAGTTCACCGCCTCGATCGCATAGAAGGTCTCGAACTGGCGCGGGTCGTCCGGCGCGATATCGCGCGCCGCCTCGATGGCGCGGCTCATCGTCGGCTGGTGGTCGCCATAGCGGACGATCAGCATCGGGCGATCCGGGTAACGCGCCCTGAGCGCGTCGCGGAACGCGGCATAGCTCTCCGCCGTCTCGGCGAGGCGCGCGTAGTATTCGCCATAGGTCTCGTCGGGGAGGGCGTTCAGCGCGAAGCGGCGGTCGTCCTCGAACCGGCCCGGCGGCACAAGCCGCGTCTCGTGGGGCCCGTGATTGTAGTTGGTCAGCGCCATGACGAAGCGCGGCGCCGGATCGCCGTCGATCGAGCGCGTGATCGCGTCCCGCGTCGCGGCGAAGAAATCGGTGTCGGAATTGGTGATCTCGAACGCCGCGAGGTCGAAAGGCGGCGGGAACTCGTCGGAGAAGACGCGCTCCTCGACGCCGAGGCCGGCATAGAAGGCGTCGTAGTTCATGAATTCGCGCCGGCAGCTCGTCGCGAGCATCGTCCGGTAGCCGAGCGCGGTCAGTTCGCTCGGCAGCGAATGGCGGAACCGGCCGACGCCCTTCTTGAACAGGAAATAGGAATCCGGTCCGAAATTGGCCGAGGAGAGACCGGTCAGCAGGCTGAACTCGGTCTGCCACGAGCCGCCGCCATAGATGTCGACATGCAGCGTGCCGTTGAGCCCATTCCTGGGCGTCAGGAACTCGGCGACGCGATCGTCGACCGGCAGGCCGTAGAGGCGCGGGTCGAAGACCGATTCATGCTGGATGACGATGATGTCGGGCCGGATCGCCGAGCGGGCCGGGACGGGAGCTTCGAGCGGCAGCGGCGTCGCCGCGACGTCGAGCATCCGCAGGCCGCCGCTCGGCCACCAGCTCGCGACGTCGACCAGCGAGGCGATGAAGAACGAGAAGAAGCGGTCCTGCCTCGTGACGTCGACGCGGTAGGCCGTGCCGCCGTCGAAGCGCCAGACGCCGTAGAGCGCGGCGCAGGCGATGGCGAAAGCGAGGAGCCGGAGCGGGAAAACGATTGGTTCGCCGCGGACGAGAGCGAGCGTGGCGATCGCCGCGAGCGCCAGCAGCACGGCGCCGGCGATGGTGAGCGTCGCCGTGCGGCGGTACTGCCGCAGCATGAAGGGAATCGTGCCGGCGAAGGTGAGCGCCAGGTCCGCGACCGCGAGCTTCATGCCGCTGTGGTGGTGCTTGACCGCCGAGGCGCCGACGATGGTGAGCGCCAGGATCAGGGCGAGCAACGTCGCGCGCGGCAGGTCGCCCGTCGCGAGCAGGAACAGCGCGGTCAGGAAGGCGAAGGCGACGAGTGAGAAGGTCGGCCGGGTAGCGCGCCGCTCGGATGCGAGCACGATGGCGGCCGCGACGCCCCAGAGAAGAATCGCTGTCATGCGGGATCACGTATCAGCTTTGAAGGGCGTGTGCTCGTCGAGGAACTCGTGGTCGGCGGCAACGGCGGCGCGCTCGCGCGCCAGGTAGTCCGCCACGGCGCGCCGGAGCCCGCGATCGGCGATCCAGTGCGCCGAGCGGGTGACGATGGGCCGGTAGCCCCGGGCCAGCTTGTGATCACCCTGCGCGCCGGCTTCGACGCGCGGCAGCCCGTGTGCGATCGCCCAGTCGACGGCCTGGTGATAGCAGAGCTCGAAATGCAGGAACGGCACGTCCTCGGTCGTGCCCCAATAGCGGCCGTAGAGAGCATCCGAGCCGATCAGGTTGAGCGCGCCGGCGATCGGAACCCCGTCGCGCTTCGCCAGGATCAGCAGGATCCGGTCCGCCATGCGCTCGCCGAGGAGCGAGAAGAACAGCCGGTTCAGATAGGGGCGGCCCCATTTCCGCGAGCCGGTGTCCATGTAGAAGCCGAAGAACGCGTCCCAGTCGTCCTCCGTGATGGCCTTGCCCGTCAGGTGCTCGACGGTGATGCCGCCCGTCAGCGCCTCGCGGCGCTCGCGCCGGATCACCTTGCGCTTGCGCGAGGCGAGCGCGCCGAGGAAATCCTCGAAGTCGCGATAGCCCTCGTTGATGAAGTGGAACTGCTGGTCGGTGCGGGCCAGGAAGCCGCTGTCGTCGAGGAGGTCGGCGTCGGCCTCCTCGAGGAAGGTGGCGTGCACGGAGGAACTGCCGAGCTGGCGGGCGAGCGCGACCAGGCCGGCGGCGAGCAGAGCCCGCGTCTGCGGCGGGGCGCCGTCGCGAACCAGGAGGCGCGGGCCGGTCGCCGGCGTGAAGGGCACGGACACCTGCAGCTTCGGATAATAGTCGCCGCCGGCGCGCTCATAGGCCTCGGCCCAACCCTGGTCGAAGACGTATTCGCCCATCGAATGGGGCTTCTGGTAGCAGGGCACGAGGCCGGCCGGACGTCCATCCTCGCCTTCGAGGACCAGATGCCGGCCGAGCCAGCCGGTGCGCGCCGTGGCCGAGCCGGATTCCTCGAGCGCCTTCAGAAAGTCATGCGATACGAAGGGGTTATAGGCAGCCCGTTGAGATTTTGATTCAAGCGCGGAGGCTTCAGATCCTGATTCCGCCAACCCGTGCCAAGTCCTTAGAAAGGCTGAGGGATCGTCGCCGAATGGGCGATCGGAGTCCCAGCCGGGATTGGCGCAGGCGTCCCAGTCCCGTCGTTCGATCTGGCTCAAGGAGGAAACGACGCTGAGACGCGCATCGGAGGCAGCGGTCATGGGGGAAGGCGCTCTCGCTTGGCGGATGGCGGCATCCCAGCATCTAAGGCGGAATGCCGCAAGCGCAAGTCATGGCGTGGGGGCTGGCGGGCTTCGTCATGCACCGTCATTCCTGCGAAAGCAGGAATCCATCTCTCCACGCACGGAGCCAGGGCAACTGGCAACCCGGCGGAAATGGATCCCGGCTCGGGGGCCGGGATGACGGCGAGCTTGGGTAAGGTGGAGGACTTTCGAGATGCGCCGGCGTCAAAAACGCTCCGCCGTCATTCCTGCGAAAGCAGGAATCCATCTCTCCACGC
>JAEWAD010000353.1 GCA_023391905.1 Pseudomonadota bacterium
CCCTCGAGCAGCGCGCCGCCGGCCCGGATGCCGATCAGGACGCTGCCGATCGCGGGAACGCGGCCGAGCACGGCGAGCGGCTCCAGCGGCAGGGCATGGCGATGGGAAGCGGGTTCGGTCATGGAAGCACCTCTTTGGCTCGGAGCAGAGAATCAGGGGCGAGCCGTCGTGGTGCCACGTTCACCCGATCCGGGATGTAGCAGGCGGCGCTTGCCGCAGGAAGGCCGCCGTCGCCTACCTCGCCAGCGGCGGATTTGCACAGTCGGCGCGGCGGTTGTGCAATGTGGCTATCCAATGCCGCGTGGAAATGGCAGAAAGCCGCCGCTGCGGGCGTGGCGAAACTGGTAGACGCAAGGGACTTAAAATCCCTCGACCTCGGTCATGCGGGTTCGATCCCCGCCGCCCGCACCAGAAGGCCGTGCCAGACTTCCAGCGAAGCTGGGGTACAGGCGCGCCCTCGGATTGCCACACCCCGACTGCTAGCCTGATCGAGTCGCTCGGGCCGTCTCGGAGGATGCCATGCTCTACAGGAATGCGCGTCCGTCCGATCTGGAGTCGATCATCACGCTGCATGTCGAGGAACAGCGGCGCGCCTATGCGCATATCTTGCCCGCAGAGCACCTCGACATCGAAATGCCGGCCCAGAAACGTGAGCTGTGGAGCAGCAGGCTTCGGCCGGGAATAGATCCCGGGCGCCTCTCGCTTACGGTAGCGGAAGGTGAGGCGTCCGACGTGGTCGGTTTCGCTTGCTTCGTCTTTGAGGCGGATGATGCGTTTGGAAGCTATCTTCACAATCTGTATGTCGCCTCACGTCACCAGCGGCGGGGAATAGCCAGACGGCTGCTGGTGGAGGGAATCTCCTCGTTTGGCCCGGGCCGATTGGCGTCCCCCGTTCACCTGCTGGTCTATGAGGCCAATGAGACGGCCCGAGCCGTCTATGACCGGCTCGGCGGCCGTCCGATCGAGCGCCTGGAGCGCAGTAGCCCGCCTATTGGGTTGGTTCGGTATCAATGGCCGTCGGCGCTCGAACTACGCCGTCGCGCGCAGGACGGGTAGGCGTCGCGATCGACGCTCTCCGGCTCCCCGCGCCACGGACGCGTTGAAAGAGCTCGCGTTCGTGCCCGCGGTGTGAGACGGCAGGCACCTGGGCGAACCGGCAGGCCATCAAGGTTTTCAGAGGCTCGCGGCCGTCAGCTTGTCATAGGCGCTCTGGCCGAGGTCCCAGGGCGTCAGCTTGAGGAAGTCGCTCACCTGATCGGCGGTCCTTCTGAGCTTTTCCACCAGGAGCTGTGTGTTGGCCTCCAGGTGCGACGTCGGCATGACGATGCTGACCGCGCCGATTCGCTCGTTCCTTCGGTTGAAGATCGGCACGGCGATGGTGCTGACGAAGTCGTCGATGAGCTTGTAGCCGACGAAATAGCCGTCGATCCTGGCCTGTTCGATCTCCGCCATGAGCTCGTCCAGGGAGATCCGGCTTCCCGAATTCAGCGTGAAATCGCTGGCCGGCACATGCTTGGCGATGATCGCGGCGGGGATGTCGACGAGCAGGACCCGCGCCGCGGCCGTGGCAGGCACCGGTACCATCGCGCCTTCGACGGTGCGCAGGTAGCTGTGCTCCTTCAGCGTGGCCGACAGCACGATCAGCTGCTTCCAGTTGTCGATGATGTTGAGCTCGATGACCTCGCCGGTATCCCGGGCCAGGTTACCGAGGATCTCGCGTGCGATCTGCTCGAACTTCGCATGGCGAGAATAGGCAAAACCCAGCCGCGCGAACTTGTTTCCGGGCGAAATCTGACCGTCGGAAGTCTGCGTCAGCCAGCCCCGGTCGATCAACATATCCACAAGCGTATAGAGCGTCGAACGCGGACAGGAGATGGCGCTGGCGATGGCGTTCCTCGTCGCCGGCCCATCCGAACTCTCGAAAAAATCGAGAATGTCCAGGATGCGGTCCGTTCCTTTTGCGCGCTGCATCTGATTCCCCCTGTCGGTTTCATTTTTCACAAACGCGCTTGACACGCCATATCCCCTATAGTGAATACTGGTCCTTACAAGGACATATGTCTCTTGTAAGAGAAAGAGGGGATGTGCAATGAAAAAATCGCTCGCAGCAACCTTGATCGCCGCCGCAGCCGTGGCCGCATCGGGTAGCGCCGCTTTCGCCGGCAAGCTCGAAGACGTGCAGAAGCGCGGGAAGATCATTGTCGGCACCGGCAGCACCAATGCGCCGTGGCACTACATCGACGAGAAGGGCGAGCTGAAGGGTTTCGACGTCGCCATCTCGAAGATCATCGCCAAGAGCCTGTTCAACGACGAGACCAAGATCGAGTTCGTCGATCAGTCGGCCGATGCGCGCATCGCGAACCTGGTGACCGACAAAGTCGACATCACCTGCCAGTTCATCACCGTGACGCCGCAGCGCGCCCTGCAGGTCGAATTCACCGCGCCGTACTATCGCGAGGGCGTCGGCCTGCTGGTCAGCCCGAAGTCGAAGTACAAGACGCTCGAGGAACTGAAGGCCGCCGGCAGCTCGGTGACCGTCTCGATGCTGCAGAACGTCTTCGCCGAGGAATTCACGCACAAGACGCTGCCCGAGGCGACCGTCGACCAGTATGAGAGCCAGGACCTCGTGGCCCAGGCCGTCAACAGCGGCCGCGTCGACGCGGCGGTGATTGACGCCTCGAACATCCGCTGGCTCGTCAAGCAGGACCCGGAGAAGTACATCGACATCGGCTACTACTGGCAGCCGATGACCTATTCCTGCGCCGTCAAGAAGGGCGACCAGGAGTGGCTGAATTGGCTGAACACGACCCTCCAGGAGGCCATCGCGGGCGTCAATTTCGACGACTACGCCAAGGCCTATAACGAGTACTTCGGCATCGAGCTGGCTCCGCCGGCGATCGGTGTTCCCGTCGAATTCCGCTAAGCGGAACGGTTCGCTGCCGGACGGCGCCACCTTCGGTGCGCGTCCGGCAGGACTGAAGCATGCGTGGGCGCCGCTCTCTCCAGCGGGGAGGGCGGCGCATTCGGTCGCCATCGACAGCTTCGACGGAAAAGTAGATGAACTACTCCTTTGACTTTGTGCCGATCTGGCGCAACTTCGACACCCTGCTGTACGGCCTCGGGATCGGTCTCTCGCTTGCGGCACTGTCGATCCTGATCGGTGTCGTGATCGGCGCCGTCGTCGCCTTCGGCCTGGTCTCGAAGAACAAGCCGACCGCATGGATCGCGGGTCTCTATGTTTCCTTCATCCGAAACATCCCGATCCTCCTCGTCATCTTCTTCATGTTCTTCGCCCTGCCGCAGCTGGGCATCCGCTTCAGCAAGATCACGTCGTTCGTCGCGGCGTTGTCGATCTATGCCGGCGCCAATCTGGCGGAAGTGTTCCGCGGCGGCCTGCAGGCGATCCCGAAGGGCATGACCGAGGCGGGGCTCGCCGTCGGCCTGCGTCCGATGCAGATCCGCCTCTCGATCATCATTCCGCTGATGCTGCGCTCGACGCTGCCCTCGATGGGCAACGCGTTCATTTCGCTCTTCAAGGATACGTCGCTGGCGGCCGCGATCGCGGTGCCGGAGCTGACCTTCTACGCCCGCAAGATCAATGTGGAGAGCTTCCGCATCATCGAGACGTGGATCGTCACCAGCCTGCTCTATGTGGCGGCGACCTTCACCATTGCCTCGCTGCTCCGCCTCCTCGAGGCGCGTCTGGTCATCAAGAGGTGACGGTCATGGATCTTTCCGCCTTTTTCGTCGAACTGGCCAATGTCTGGCCGCGCCTGCTTCAGGGCTCGATCGCGACGATCACCGTCTCGTTCCAGGCCATTGCGATCGGCAGCGTCTTCGGCTCGCTGCTGGGCCTGATGATGTTCTACGGCCGGATGCCGGCGCGCATCTGCGGCTGGATCTATCTGGACTTCATCCGCGGCACGCCGGTCCTGGTGCTGATGCTGGCGAGCTTCTACATCGTGCCGTTCGTGGGCCTCGGCCTTTCGTCGACCGGCGCCGGCATCCTGGCCTTGTCGGCCTTCTGCACGGCGCATGTGGCCGAAGTGTTCCGCGGCGGCCTGGCCGCCGTGCCGCCGGGCCAGTCCGAGGCCGCCAAGAGCATCGGCCTGACCTTCCCGAAGATCCTGTTCTACGTGCTGCTGCCGCAGGTGCTGCGCCAGGCGCTGCCGGCCTGGATCAACGCGGCGGTCGAGATCGTCAAGGCCTCGTCGCTCCTCGCCGTCATCAGCGTCCCGGAACTTCTGCTCACGACGCAGCAGATCGTCTCGCGCAACTTCATGAACGCCGAGTTCTACCTGGTCTGCGGCCTGATCTATTTCGCCATCAACCTCACCCTGTCGAAGTTCGGCAAGCTGGTCGAAAAGCGTCTGGCATTCTGAGGAAATCCATCATGAACAGCATTCTCGAAATCTCGGGCCTCCGCAAAAGCTATGGCCCGCTCGAGGTCATCAAGGGCGTCGACCTGTCCATGAAGCCGGGTGAGGTCGTCTCGATCATCGGTTCCTCCGGCTCCGGCAAGACGACGCTGCTGCGCTGCATCAACCTGCTCGAGGAGTTCCAGGGCGGCGACATCCGCATCGACGGGCAGCTGATCGGCTACAAGACCAGCAACGGCAAGCGCGTCGCCCTTCCCGAGCGCGAGCGCGCCAAGAACCGCGCCCTGACCGGCATGGCGTTCCAGCAGTTCAACCTCTTCCCGCACATGACGGCGCTCGGCAACGTCACGCTCGGCCTGCGCAAGACGCGCGGCATGGGCAAGGACGAGGCGATATCCGTTGCCGAGAAGTGGCTGGAGCGCGTGGGCATGTCCCAGCGCAAGAACCACTATCCGATCCAGCTTTCCGGCGGACAGCAGCAGCGCGTGGCCATCGCCCGGGCGATTGCCATGAACCCGAAGCTGATGCTGTTCGACGAGGTCACCTCGGCGCTCGATCCGGAACTCGTCAACGAGGTCCTGAACGTCATCCAGGACCTGGCCAATGACGGCATGACCATGCTGCTCGTCACCCACGAGATGCGCTTTGCCTACCAGGTGTCGAGCAAGGTCATCTTCATGGAGCACGGCGTGATCGCCGAAGAGGGCGACCCGAAGGAAATGTTCCACAACCCGAAGTCGCAGCGGCTCGCCGAATTCCTCGGAAAGTCGAAATTCCAATAATATGATGGGCGCCGCCTCGCCCTGACCAGGGCGGGCCCGGCCTCTCGGGCCGGCCCCACCGAGCACAGTTCATTCTGGAGACCTTCAAATGCGTATCATTGTGCTCGGTGGCGGAGTCATCGGCGTCACGACGGCCTATGCCCTTCGACAGGAAGGGCATGAGGTCGTCCTCCTGGAGAAGGAGCCCGCCGCCGGTCTCGGCACCAGCTACGCCAACGCCGCCCAGATCTCGCCGGCGCTTTCCGCCCCCTGGGCGGTTCCCGGCCTGGTCGGCAAGGCGCTGCACTGGATGTTCGAGAAATACCCGCCGCTCATCATCAGCAAGTTTCCCGATCCGGAAATGGTCCGCTGGCTGTGGCGCATGTGGCGCGCCGCCTCGCCGGAGCAGTATGAGCGCTCCAAGCGGGCGATGGTGGCGATCGGCGAATACAGCCGCGACCGCTTCCGCGACCTGCGCAGCGCCATCCAGATCGATTATGACGGGCGCGACCGCGGCACGCTGGTGCTGTTCCGCTCCGAGAAGCAGCTCGGCATCTACGAGCGCGACATGAAGACCCTCGCCGCCATGGGCGTGCCGGCCGAGACGCTGCGCCCCGATGCGCTGGCGCTGCGCGAGCCGAACCTCGCCATCCGCGAGAACGGCATCGTCGGCGCGGCGCTCCTGCCGGGCGACGAGACCGGCGACTGCCACCGCTTCACGCAGGCGCTCGCCGCGCAATGCGTGCAGGACGGCGTCAGCTTCCGCTATGGCGAGACGATCCGGGAGCTGAAGGTCAGCGGCGATCGCGTCCGCTCCGTGATCACGGACAAGGACGAATACACCTGCGACGCGGTCGTCACCTGTCTCGGCG
>JAEWAD010000417.1 GCA_023391905.1 Pseudomonadota bacterium
CGCCTTGACGGTCGCATCCCAGCTCTGCGTGTCGGTGCCGGAGAAGTCGCCCTTCTTGACGGCGGCCTTGTTCTTGTCGAGCCAGCGCGCCGCCTGGACGATGTCGACGGGATAGGCGCAGGCCGGCAGGAGCTGCGCCAGCAGCGCGTCCGGGTAGAGCGCGAAGGGGGCCAGCAGCTTGCGCAATTCCTCTTCGGTGAAAACGTCGTCCGGAGCGGGTTGGGCGGGCGTCGTTGCCGCCGGCGCGGCGGCGTCCGTCGGTGCAGGTGTGGCCGGCGCTTGCGCTGCGGGCTGCTCTTGCGCGCGCGCGGATATTGCGCTGGTCGAGAGGGAAGTCGCTGCGAGTAAGACCAGCCCGATCAACCGTATGCCGGCGCCATTGGACGAACCAAGCATTTCGATCCCCTTGGTGTGCAGACGCGAGAGGCCGATCTTAGACAACGCTACGGCATATGACAATTTTCCTGACGATCGCCTGGCAGAAATATTTGCTCTGATCTTCTAACTATCAGCTTGCCTACTTTGAGCCCGGCCCGGCTTCGACGCCGCGGCGGCTCGCCGCGCGTGACGGGGGTGTCGCGCGGCCGAAGACGCGAAGGAAAGCAACGAGCGCGCCGTAACACAATCTTCAACAACGCCGGCGATATCTGGTTAACCAAGCGCTCGGGCAGGTTGTCGCGTGTCCCGGGCGTCCTATGCTGGTCGTGTTTCGGAGTACAGCTGTCTTGATTCGCATTCTGACCGTCGGCGCGCTGACTGGCTCGCTGCTCGTGCCGTTCGTCCTTTCCTCCGCCCATGCCGCAGATGCACCCGCGAAGCGCAGCGACGGTGTCGATCTCGTCATCGAGCTCGGCGCCGGCGGTCAGGTGCAGCCGCGCTATCCCGGCGCCAGCGACCTGCTGTTCTCGCCCTATCCGATCGTGTCGATGTCCTATCTGCGCCTGCCGGGCCTGTTCGAGCTTGGTGGCGGCCCGAAGACGGCCTTCTCGATCGGGCCGTCGTTCCGCGTCATCGGCGAGCGGGATCCGGCCGACGAGCCTGGCCTCGCCGGCACGCGCAAGCTCGACGCCACCTATGAGGCGGGCATCAAGGCCGGTTACGAGTTCAACTTCGACCCGATCTACGGCGCCGAGGTGATCGGCGAGGTGCGCGGTGCCTTCGGCGAGGCGAGCGGCGTGGTCGGCACCGTCGGCGCCGACGTCATCGCGCGGCCGATGCCGATGCTGGAGCTCCGCCTGGGGCCGCGCGCCAATCTCGCTTCCAGCGACTACATGGGCACGTATTTCTCGGTCTCGCCCGGCGAGAGCGCAGCGAGTGGCGGCCGGCTCGACGCCTATGACGCAGGCGGCGGTCTCTATTCGGTCGGCCTCAAGGCGTCGGCGCGCTACGAGTTCAAGCCGACCTGGTTCCTGAACGCCAATGCCGGTTATGAGCGCTTCGTCGGCGACGCTAAGGATTCGCCGATCGTCGCGTCCGTGGGCGACGCCAACCAGTTCACGTTCGGCGTCGGCCTGTCGAAGCAGTTCTCGCTCGACCTGTTCCGCGACTGAGCGGAATCCCTTGAGGCGGGCGTGGCGCTGCGATAGCCTCGACCCGTCGAAAAAGGAGAGGTCGGTGCGGTTGGCCCGGCCCCCGGCAACGGGTCCTGTCCGACGCTACGGCGTCGAGTCCCATGACTTTCAGCGCTCCGGCATGGTGCTGGGGCGAACGAAAGGGAATGGGCAACATGCAACAGCAGCTTTCCGTCATCACGCTCGGCATCGCCGATCTCGCGCGCTCGAAGGCCTTCTATCGCGACGGCTTCGGCTGGACGCCGGTCTTCGAGAATGACGAGATCGCCTTCTACCAGATGAATGGCGTCGTACTCGGAACTTGGCTCGAGACGGCGATGGAGGTCGACATGAAGCGCGGCGGCCTGCGCCGCCCGGGCGCCTTCACGCTCGCCCACAATGTCGCGAGCCAGGAGGCGGTGCAGCCGCTGATCGACAGGCTCGCCGCCGCCGGCGGCAGTGTCCTGCGGGCCGCCGACGCCCCGCCGCATGGCGGTTTCCGGGGCTATGTGGCCGATCCCGACGACCATGCCTGGGAGATCGCCTGGAACCCGGGCTTTGCGATCGACGCGCGGGGCCTGGTGACCTTCGGCCTGTAGGGGATGACCGCTTGACAGGCGCCGTACGCGCCTGTTCCGATCTGCCATCGGAGGGGCATGGCGACGATGATTTGTCGCCATGCGAACCGGCCACGCCGGCCAGAATGACAATCGAGGGAGAGAGACATGACCATTCGCAGGGGCGCCCTTGTCGGGTGCGGGTTTTTTGCGCGCAATCACCTGAATGCGTGGCGGGAACTCGGCGACCGCGCCCGCATCGTCGCCGTCTGCGACATGGACCGCGCGAAGGCGGAGCAGGCCGCGGCCGATTTCGGCATCCCGGCCTTTTATGACGATTTCGAGCGCATGCTGACGGAGGAAAAGCCCGACTTCGTCGACATCGTCACGACGGCGCCGTCGCATCGCAAGCTGGTCGAAGCCTGTGCCGCGCATGGCATCGCCGCCGTCGTGCAGAAGCCGCTGGCCCCCGACTGGGAGGATTGCTGCGCGCTGGTCGACGCCATGGACAAGGCCGGCCGGCCCCTGATGGTGCACGAGAATTTCCGCTTCCAGGCGCCGCTGCTGCGCGCCGCCGAGATCGCCCGCTCGGGCGTGCTCGGCGAGCCGACCTGGGGCCGCTTCGCCTTCCGCACTGGCTACGACATCTACAAGGGGCAGCCCTATCTGGCCGAGGTCGACCGCTTCGTCCTGCTCGATATCGGCGTGCATGTGCTGGATGTCGCCCGCGTCTTCATGGGCGAGGCGACAAGCGTCTATTGTCTCGGCCAGGCGATCAAGGCTGGCATCAACGGCGAGGATCAGGCGACGGTGATGATGCGCCATGCCAATGGTGCCGTCAGCGTTTCGGAGTGCTCCTATGCGAGCCGCCAGGAGCCGGATCTCTTCCCGCAGACGCTGATCCATTTCGAGGGCACGAAGGGCTCGGTCCGCGTCGAGGCCGATTGCCGGCTGGTCGTCACCTCGCCCAAGGGCAATTTTACCGAAATCGCCAAGCCGAAGCCGCTCTCCTGGGGCGGCGAACCCTGGCTGCTGATCCAGGATAGCGTCGTCTCGACTCAGCGCCACTGGCTCGACAGCCTCGATGCCGGCACCGCGCCGGCGACCTCCGGCCACGACAACCTGAACACATTTGCCCTGGTCGAGGCGGCCTACAAGTCGATCGAGACGGGCGGGCCGGTCAGGCCGGAAACGTTCTGAGGCGGTGTCGGCCTGAAATCCGCGAGGGGCGCCGGGCAGGGGCCGTTCGCAGGGCGGTTATGCCACCCTCCCGCGTCATCCCGGCGGAGGCCGGGATCCAGAGACGCCGGCCCGTGGCCAGAAGGACGGGCCGGGGTTTATAGGCCCCGGCCTCGCCAGGGCGACGGTGCCCGACCATTCTGGCGGGGGCGCTGGTGGGCTCTCAGCTCACCAGCAGGGCGTCGTCGTCGAGAGTCTCGCCGCCGCGGGCCTTGCGGAACATCTCGATCAGGTCCTCGATCGTCAGGTTCTTCCGGCTCTCGCCGACCACGTCGAGGATCACCTTGCCGCCATGCAGCATCACGGTGCGGCTGCCGTAGTCGAGCGCCTGCCGCATCGAGTGGGTGACCATCATCGTCGTCAGCTTGTGCTTGTCGACGAGCGACTGGGTCAGCTCCATGACGAACTCAGCCATGCCCGGATCGAGCGCCGCCGTATGTTCGTCGAGCAGCAGAACCTCGCTGCCGGAGAGCGTCGCCATGACCAGCGACAGCGCCTGGCGCTGGCCGCCCGAGAGCAGGTCCATGCGGTCATGCATGCGGTTCTCGAGGCCGAGCTTCAACTCGGCGACGCGGTCGCGGAATTCGTCGCGACGGATGCTGCCGAGCGCCAGACCGAGGCCGCGCCGCCGGCCGCGCGCGGCGGCGAGGGCGAGGTTCTCCTCGATGGTGAGCGCGCCGCAGCTGCCGGTCAGCGGGTCCTGGAAGACGCGCGCGACATACTTCGCGCGGTCGGCTGTGGCGATGCGGGTGACGTCGCGGCCGCCGATGACGACGCGGCCCGAGGTCGGGATGACGTCGCCGGCGAGCACGCCCAGCATGGTCGACTTGCCGGCGCCGTTCGAGCCGATCACCGTGACGAAGGTGCCGGTCTCGATCTTCAGGTCGAGCCCGGACAGAGCCTGCTTCTCGAGTGGCGTGCCGCGGCCGAAGACGACGGAGAGGTTGGAAAGCTCGATCATGCTGCGGCCCTCCCGCGACGCAGGCGCGGCAGCACGAGGGCGGCGGCGACGAGGACGGCGGTGACGAGGTTCAGGTCGGAGGCCTTGAGGCCGAGAATGTCGCTCGACAGCGCCAGCTGGATGGCGATGCGGTAGAGCACCGAGCCGACGACGCAGCCGATCAGCGCCCAGATGATGAGGCGCGAGTGGAACAGCGTCTCGCCGATGATCACCGCGGCAAGGCCGACGACGATGGTGCCGACGCCCGACGTGACGTCGGCGAAGCCGTTGGTCTGGGCGAAGAGCGAGCCGCCGAGCGCGACGAGCGCGTTGGAGAGAGCCATGCCGAGATAGATCTGCAGGCTGGTCTTGACGCCCTGGGCGCGGGCCATGCGCGGATTGGCGCCGGTCGCCCGCATGGCGAGACCGAGATCGCTGGCCAGGAAGCGCCAGACGAGGAAGACGGCGAGGATGGCGAGCACGCCGATGAACAGCGGGCGGACGTAGAAGTCCGGCAGGCCGAGCCCGTAGAAGGGCGTCAGCATCGTGTCCTGGTTGATCAGCGCGACGTTCGGCCGGCCCATGACGCGCAGGTTGACCGAGAACAGCGCGATCATCGTCAGGATCGAGGCGAGCAGGTTCAGGATGCGGAACTTGACGTTCAGCGTCGCGGTGACGAGGCCGGCGGCGGCGCCGGCGACCATGGCGACGGCCGTGGCGAGCCACGGATTCCAGCCGGCGATGATCAGCACCGCGGCGACGGCGGCGCCGAGCGGGAACGAGCCGTCGACCGTCAGGTCGGGGAAGTCGAGGATACGAAAGGCGAGATAGACGCCGATCGCCACGAAGGCGAAGACGAGGCCGAGTTCAACCGCGCCAAGGAAGGCAATTAGGCTCACGAAAGCGGCCTCTCCGGTGGAGCCCGCCGCGTGTCGAACGGGCAGGGCTCTGTTGTCGTTTGAAATGGCGGACCGCCTGGCGCACCGGCCGGGGATCCG
>JAEWAD010000499.1 GCA_023391905.1 Pseudomonadota bacterium
GCGCCGGCGCGGAGGCCGGGTCGGCCGCGTCGGCGGCATGGAACAGCACGCCGGTCGTGCCCTCCAGCTCCGCCAGCAGCGCGTCGACCTCGGCGTCGCGATAGCGTCCGGACAGGACGAGATCGACGCCACGCGCGGCAAGCGCCCGCGCGATCGCCGCGCCGATGCCGCGCGTACCACCCGTTATGATTGCAACGCGCCGTGTCGAATCGTTCATGCGAATCCTCCTGAAAACGATCTCTCCCGGCTCGTATCGGTGCATGGAACGCCGGCCTGGTCCACCGCCACGGCCGGTTTCCCCGACAAAACACGGCTCCATTGCTGTTCCGATGGCACGCCGCTAAGGTGCCGCGCCACATCGCTTCGGAGTATCCATGGCCCGCGACGCTACCGATTCCACGCTCGTCGAATCGCGCGACGAACTTGTCGACGTGATTGCCAGCGGCTCCAAGCCCAAGGCCCAATGGCGCATCGGCACCGAACACGAGAAGTTCGGTTTCAACATCCTGGACCTGACGCCCGTGCCGTATGACGGCGCGCACGGCATCGAGCGCATCCTGAGGTTGATGGAAGGCCTGCTCGGCTGGCAGCCGATCGAGGATCGCGGCCTGATCATCGGCCTCGTCGACCCGGTCGGCGGCGGCGCCATCTCGCTGGAGCCCGGCGGCCAGTTCGAGCTCTCCGGCGCACCGCTGGAGACGATCCACCAGACCTGCCGCGAGCTGCACGCCCATCTGGCCCAGGTGCGCGAGTGCGCCGAGCCGCTCGGCGTCGGCTTCATCGGCCTCGGCACCTCGCCGATCTGGTCGCTCGCCGAAACGCCGGTGATGCCGAAATCGCGCTACGAGATCATGTCGCGCTACATGCCGAAGGTCGGCACGCGCGGCCTCGACATGATGTTCCGCACCTCGACGGTGCAGGTGAATCTCGACTTCGCCGACGAAGCCGACATGGTCAAGAAGATGCGCGTCTCGCTGGCGCTGCAGCCAGTCGCGACGGCGCTGTTCGCCAACTCGCCCTTCATCGACAACCAGGCCAATGGCCTGCTGTCGAACCGCGCCGAGATCTGGCGCGACACCGACAATGAGCGCTCCGGCCTGATCCCGTTCGTGTTCGAGGACGGCTTCGGCTTCGAGCGCTATGTCGACTGGGCGCTCGACGTGCCGATGTATTTCGTCAAGCGCGGCGACACCTATCACGACGTCGCCGGCCAGTCGTTCCGCGACCTGCTCAAGGGCGACCTGCCCTCGATGCCGGGCGAGCGCGCGACGCTGTCGGACTGGAACAACCACCTGACGACGCTGTTCCCCGACGTCCGGCTCAAGAAATACATCGAGATGCGCGGCGCCGACGCCGGCCCGTGGCGGACGCTGACGGCGCTGCCGGCGCTCTGGGTCGGCCTGCTCTACGACCAGGCCTCGCTCGACGCGGCCTGGGAGCTGGTCAAGGACTGGACGGAAGAAGAGCGCCAGGCGCTGCGCGACGGCGTGCCGAAGACGGCGCTCGCGACACCGTTCCGCAACCGCACCGTGCGCGACATCGCCCGCGAGATGGTCGAGATCGCCCGCAAGGGACTGGTCGCGCGCCGGCAACTGAACAGCGACGGCCACGACGAGAGCGTCTACCTGCAGCCGGTCGAGGAGACGGTGGCGAGCGGCCTGACGCCGGCCGAGCGCCTGCTCGGCGAATACCGGACGAGCTGGAACGGCGACATCGGCGAGGTCTTCCGGCGGCACGCCTATTAACCGCGCGCAGCAATTGATCCTTCTCAATCTCTTCGGGCAGAGTAGACTCTACACTCGTCCGGTAATTGGTATTGGGAATGGAGCGCATCATGGACATCAAGGACATCAGCGTCGTCGTCGACCTCGCGGGTGATCGACCTGCGGCTCGGGCGGCCGCAGACCTGGCGAAACGTCTGGGCGCCCATCTGACGGGCCTGTCGCTCGCCTATGATCCCGTCGTCCCCGGCTATGCCGTGGCGCCCGTGCCGGCCGACTTCATGATCAGCGCCCGCAACCAGGCGCTGAAGGAGGCCGAAGGGGCGATCACCGCCTTCCACGGCATCGCCGCAGAGGCCGGCATCGAGGCGGAAGCGCATCTCGTCGACGTGATGGCCGGCGGCGGTCTCGACGGCATCGTGCACGAAGTGCGCCTCGCCGATCTCGTCATCATCGGCGAGGACGATCCCGAGCGGCCGGAGCCGGTGCGCGAAGCGCTGACCGAGGCGGTCCTGTTCAACGCCGGTGCGCCGCTCCTGATCGTGCCGCGCACCGGCCCCACCAGCATCAATCCCGACCGCATCGTCATCGCCTGGGACGGCACCATCACCGCGTCGCGCGCCGTGCGCGCCGCCATGCCGTTCCTGAAGATGGCCAAGCATGTCGAGATCATCCTGGTCGACGACGGTAAGAAGCTGCCGACCGGCGAGCGCCTCTGCGGCCACCTGCTGCGGCACGGCGTCGAGAGCAGCATCCGCAAGGTGCCGAACCCTGGCAAGGACGTCGCCAAGGCGATCCGCCAGGCCGCCGTCGACGCGGATGCCGGCATCATCGTGATGGGCGCCTATGGCCACAGCCGGCTGCTGGAATGGATCCTCGGCGGCGCCACGCGTGGCATGCTGACCGGGCTCAGCCTGCCGGTGCTGATGACGCACTGACGGCGGGCCGGGTTTTCGCCCGACGCGGATCGACCGCCGCGCAGATCGAACGGCGCGGCGGCGGCAGGAGCAGCCCATGAAGACGATCTACGACGTGATGCTCGAGGCCCAGAAGGGCGCCTTCGCCCAGGCGATGACGAAGGAGTTCGGCCTCACCTTCAACGAGCAGGCGAAGGCCTTCGAGGCGATGATGCCGGCCTTCTGGCAGGGCATGCGGCGCAGCGCCGCCGACCCGTTCGGTGTCGCCGCCTTCTGGCAGCAGGTCGGCGCGGGCCAGTACAGCGCTTATTTCGACAATCCGCTCTCGGCGCTCTCGCCCTCCGCCCGCGCGGAAGGCGACGGCATGCTCGAAAAGATGTTCGGCTCGCCCGAGATCGCCAAGGCGGTCGCCCTCCAGGTCGAGGCGACGACGGGGATCGCGCATGACGTGGTCCGCCGCATGATGCCGGTCATGGCCAATCTGATGATGGGCGGCGTCGAGCGCCAGACCGAGCGCTATGACAACCCGTTCCTCGCCATGATGCGCGAGATGACGGCGCAGCCGAAGCCGAAGCCGGAAAAGCGGCCTGACCTGCCCTTCGTCACGCTGATGGAGAGCTTCCTCGGCAAGGAGAAGGAGCCGGAACCGGATCCCGGCCCGATGACCAACGAGGAAGTGATCGACCGCCTGTTCGACGCCGGCCGCGGCATGCAGGACAGCTACCGCAAGTCGGTGGAGCTGATCTTCGACCGCTTCACCAACCCGCCGAAGAAGCCCTGAACGAAAAAGGCCCGCCACGAAAGCGGCGGGCCAAGTACGGAACCACCAGGGGATCACGGGGTTCCGGCTGCGGGGTGGCGGGGAGAAACGGCATGGCCGCCCTGCCCGCGATCAGGCCTTGCGACGGTATTGGCCGGAACCGACGCGCAGCAAGGCGGCATGCGCCATGCGATCGCGCGCCTGCGCCTGGCCGGCATAGCGGCGCTCGAGCGAACGCATCTGCAGCTGCGTCGACGCATCCTCGTCGGCGCGGGTCGCGAGCGCAGAATAGACGTCTCCCTGCGTCAGGCCGATATCGGCGAGCATATGGGCATCCCATTCGAGCAGGCGAGCGACCGAGCGACGGTTTTTCCAGACCTGGTAGCGGGCCACCACGATGGCCAGGGCGGCGGCGCCGAACGCGGCAACGGAACGCGTGCGGGTGGGCCGGGCTGACGCGGAATAGGTCTCACATGTGCTCATTTCAGCCTCCATCGACCGGCGCGCCAGGGTTCCTTCGATCGCTTCGAAGGCGCGGCCCGACACGCTGCTTGGGAACGAAAGGAGAATGGCACCGCGCGATTGATCATTCCAACGAATGTTTTTAATATCAGTCATCGGATTTGATGATGCATGACGCAGCGGCGCGCGGCCCTTGGCTTTCGGCTCCATCGCCACGCCCGACGGAAACGACACCGCGGCTGCGCGCATTCAAGGAGTGATCCCATGGCCAACATGCTCGATCTGGACCAGCTCCGGACCTTCGTGGCGATCGCCGATGCCGGCAGCTTCACCCGCGCCGCCGAGGCCGTGCACAAGACGCAGTCGGCCGTGTCGATGCAGATGCGGCGGCTGGAGGAGCGGCTCGGGAAGCCGATCTTCGGTCGCGACGGCCGCAGCGCCAAGCTGACGGAAGACGGCGAGCGCCTGCTCGGATATGCGCGCCGCATGGTGCGCCTTTCGGACGAGACGATGGCGGCCTTCGACGACGACGAGCTTTCGGGCCGCGTCAAGCTCGGCACGCCCGATGACTATGCCGACCGTTTCCTGCCGGAGATCCTGGCGCGCTTCTCGCGCTCCAATCCGCGCGTCGAGGTCACGGTCGTCTGCGAGCCGACGATGCAGCTGCTCGAATGCCTGCGGGCCGGCGAACTCGATCTCGGCATCATTACCAACACCAAGGCGGCGCCGACATCCGAGGTCGTGCGGCAGGAGCCGCTGCTCTGGGTCGTCTCCAACCACCACCAGCTTGAAGAAGAGGACGTGTTGCCGCTAGCGCTCGGCCGCGACACCTGCTGCTGGCGCAAGACGGCGATCGAGGCACTCGGGCCGATCGGCCGGCGCTACCGCATCCTCTATGCGAGCAACAACTCCACCGCCATCTCCGCGGCCGTGCTGGCCGGCCTCGCCATTTCGGTGCAGCCGGAATCGGCGCTCCGGCCCGGCATGCGCGTGCTCGGCGAGGCGGACGGTTTCCCGCGCCTGCCGCCCTGCGAGATCGGCCTGGTGCGCGCCTGGAACAAGCCGACGACGGCGATCGTCGATGCGCTCGCGGAGCACATCGTCTCGTCGCTCGACAATCTTTCGATGCAGATCGCGGCCGAATAGTCGGGAGGGCAGCCCCCCTCACCCTGTCCCTCTCCCGAGAGCGGGCGAGGGAACGCGCTCAATCGGCCTCGTCAGATGGCTGACGCCTGTCGCCGACCGCGGGGGGTGGACGCCGAGCAAAGCCCTCGCCCGCTTGCGGGAGAGGTTTGGGTGAGCGCCCATCTTACCCCGCGAGGACCCGCGTCGACGGGAAGGTGACGCGGATCAGCGTGCCCTGCCCGACCGCGCTGTCGATCAGGAACGAGGCACGGTTGGCCTCGACCAGCGCCTTGGTCAGCGGCAGGCCCAGGCCGGTGCCGTCGCTGCGGTGCTTCGACGAGGTCGCGACCTGGCGGAACGGCATCAGCGCCGTCTCGACATCCTTCTCCGACATGCCGATGCCGGTGTCGCGGATGCGCAGCGTGACCTCGCCGCGCTCCTCCAGCGCCGTCGACACGATCACCTGGCCGCCGGCCAGCGTGAACTTGATGGCGTTCGAGACGAGGTTGAGCACGATCTGGCGGATCGAGCGCGGGTCGGCGACGATGCCCGGTACCTGGCTCGACAGGCTGGTGCGGATGATGATGCGCTCGCGATTGGCCTGCGGCTGCATCAGCGCCACGCACTCCATAACGATGTCGTTCAGCGCCACCGCCTCGAAGTTCAGCTCCATCTTGCCCGCCTCGATCTTCGACAGATCGAGCAGGTCGTTCAGGAGGCTCATCAGATGCGCGCCCGAGACATGGATATCGCGCAGATACTGCTTGTAGCGCTCGGTGCCGATCGGGCCGAAGCGCTCCTCCATCATCACCTCTGAGAAGCCGATGATGGCGTTCAGCGGCGTGCGGATCTCGTGGCTGACCTTGGCGAGGAAGTCCGACTTCTGCATCGACGCCGTCTCGGCGGCGCGGCGGGCGTTGATCAGCTCTTCCTCGGCATTCTTCCACTGCGTGATGTCGCGCAGCACGGCGCAGAACTTGCCGGTCTCGCCGAGGCGTCCCATCGTCATGAAGAGCGGGATCAGCCCGCCCTGCGGCACGCGGCCGATCACCTCGCGGCCATCGTTCAAGAGGCTGGCGACGCCGTTCTGCGCGAGGCCCTCGAGATAGTCGAGCGCCGACTTCCGGCTTTCCTCGGCCAGAAGATGGGTGAAGGGCAGGCCCGCGACGTCGCGGGTCTCGACACCGAACAGCGCCTCGGCGCTGCGGTTGATGCGCACGATCCGGCCCTCGCCGTCGACGACGGCGACACCGTCGGTCGCCGTATCGAGAATGGCTTCGAGCTCGGCGATCTTGTGTCCGGCCGCGGTGAGCTCGGCCAGGGTCGCGTCCGCCTGCGCCACAACGGGCGCGCGCTCCGCGAGCGGAACCGCGACAGGCGCCTCCGGCTCGGGCAGGACGGGCACCTCGACGGGCGCTTCCGCTGCTGGTTGCGGCGCGACCGGCGGCTCGACGACCGGCGCCTCGACGACCGGCTCCTCCGCCGCGGGCGGGGTGGCGTCCACGGCCTCGACAGCCGCGTCTTCTACAGG
>JAEWAD010000505.1 GCA_023391905.1 Pseudomonadota bacterium
CGGCGGCGTCGGTCGCCATCGCCTCGCGCGGCCCGGACATCACCTGGATCAGGCCTTCCATGCCAGCCTGGCGATGGCCGGCGATCGTGCAGAAATAGGCGAATTCGCCGACCTTGCTGGCCAGGAAGGAGATGGTCGTGGAGGCGTTCTTGCCAACCACCACGGCGGAACGCGCCGGATACTGGTCGACGACGACGTCGTGCTCCGCGCCCTCGCCATTGATCAGGTTGATCTGGACGAGCTCGCCCTCATGCACCATCAGCGTCGGGTTGATCTTGCCCTCGATCGCGCCGCCGACGCCGATATAGACCATGCGTCCGCCGGCGATGCCGGTCTTGAGCGTGAAGCTTGTCGGGGTGTGGTAGCTGACGGCGGCCGTGGCGGCCGGAGATGGCGTCGGCTTGCTGTCGGTGGCGGCGGCGACCGGCGTCGCCTGATCCGCCGCACCGTGCTGGTGCGATTGGGCGAGGACGGGCGCCGCGCTGAATGCCGACAGCATCATGACGAACGCGGCGAGCAGGCCGGCGCGTCTGACGCCGGTCCGCCGCATGCCGCTGTCCACGCCTGGCGCGCCTGGATCGCGCGCGAGCGGACGGGTTCCGAGACGGGATGTCATGGAAGTACTTCGCCTTTCCCATTTCTAGACTTGACGATCGAAGTCTAGCGGCGGGCAGGCCGGCGCTCTTTGCAGTTCCGCAAGCTCGAATGCGAAGAGGGGACGGATCACTTGAAGAAGCGCGAAAAGCGAGAGAGGTCGGTCAGCCGCGACCGAGGCGGGGGCCGAGCAGCGCGGCGCCGTAGAACAGCGCGAAGCCCAGGAAGGCCGCGGCCCACAGGCCGCCGGCGATCTCCATCAGCCAGGGACCGGCGAGACCGAGCGCGGCGACGATGCGCGCGAGCGCGGCGGCCAGGATCGCGGCGAAGACGAAGCATCCCGTGGGACCGGCGCGGAGCGGCCGGCCGGTATGGCCGAGCGTGGCGCGGACCATGACGGCGAGCGTCATCGTGCCGATGGCGCCGACGCCGAGCGCATGCACGCCGACGGCCGGGGCGACGAATGCCGGCTCGAGGATCCCGCAGGCGACGAGCAAGAGGCCAGCGGGCACGAAGGCATAGGCGAGGTGCAGGATCGCGACCAGAGGGTCGCGCAAGGTCCGGTCGCCGGCCCAGCGCGCCAGGCGGACGGCGTTGAGGCCGGCGGCGAGGATCAGCAGGACGGCGGTCGCGGCAGCGTCCGGGGCGAAGGTCCAGACGACCAGGCCGATGGCGGTCGCGAGGATCGTCGCCATGTCGAAGCGGCCGACCGGAACCGGCAGCCGGCCGGGGTTCTCGCGCGCCAGCCAGTTGCGGGTGAAGCTCGGGATGATGCGGCCGCCGATCAGCGCGATCAGCACAATCGCCGTGCCGATGCCGAGCCGGCGGGCGATGTCGGCCGAGCCGGCGAAATGCGCCTCGAGGTGGAACAGTATGTTGGCGGCGGCGAACAGGCCGACCGGAATGACAACCTTCAGATTGCGCCAGTTGCGGCCGGCGACGATCTCGGTCACGGCCGCCGCCGTCACGGCCAGCAGGAAGGCACAGTCGATGACGGCCGTCACCAGCCAGCCGAGCGAGGTCGAATGGAAGATCGCGACGCGGCCGGCGATCCAGATCAGGACCAGGCCGAGAAGGGGATAGCCCTGCACCGGCAATCGCCCCGTCCAGTTGGGGATCGCGGTCAGCAGGAAGCCGGTCAGCACGGCCGCGAGATAGCCGAACAGCATCTCGTGGCTGTGCCAGTCGACCGGGGTGAACAGGCTTGCCGTCTCGAGCGCGCCCCGGAGCAGCGGCAGCCAGACCAGCAGCGTCGCCCCGGCATAGAGCGCGCCGAGCAGGAAGAACGGGCGAAACCCGTAGGAGAGAAGGGCGGGCAGGCGGTCGGGGCGTGTGCGGGGAATGGCCATGCTGCAACTCCGTCGGCGCGATCGCCTGCTCCGGGCTCGGGTGGTCTATTGCGGGGCGGCCGCCTCGGTCAGGAGCGCCTCGAAGGTCTTCTTGGCCTTGCCGGGATGCTTCACGGCCTTGGCTTCGTCGAGATTGACCGGGTTGCCGGCGACGATCAGCGCCACCATGCCCATGCCGTAATGCGGCGTGCACTTGACGCCATAGACGCCCTCGGCGTCGATCGTCACCGTGACCTTCTCGCTGATCTTGCCCTTGAACGGCGCGGTACCGGCGGGCGCCATGCCCTTGACGGACTCGGCATCATGCGACTTGTCGGTCGGCACGAAGGTAACGGTGTCGCCGACGGCGGCCCGGATCAGGTCCGGCTCGAATACCATCGCGCCCTTGGCGCCCTTGTTGAGCATCTTGACCTCGTGATCCGCGGCCTGCGCGGCACCCGCCGTCACCAGCGCTACCAGGGCCGTCGCGACCAACGCTATCCGTCTCATCTGCTGTTCCTTCGTCTCAAGCCAATGACATCCGTCATCGGCCCGCTTATAGGCAGGAAGGCGCCGATCGAATTTGCGCTAGCGCAAAGACACGCTGCATGAGGCCGGGCGCGCGGGGGACGACGATGCGGAATTCGGGAAGGGGACGGCGCGAAGCCTGGCAATCCGGGGCTTTGCTGCGGATCGGAGGGCATCATGCCGCAGCTTGACCGCTCCCTGATCGCCGACTTGCCGCTCTTCCAGGCGGCGAAGCCGGAAGAGCTTGATGCCGTGCTCGCCGACGCCCGTCCGCTCCGGGTCGCTCGCGACGCGGCGATCTTCGAGCAGGAGGGCGAGGCGCATTCCTTCTTCCTGCTGCTCGACGGCCATGTCCGCGTGGTCAAGACGACGCCGGCCGGCGACCAGGTGATCGTGCGCTATGTCAGCGCCGGCGAGATGATCGGCATTGCCCAGGCGATCGGCAGGGCCACCTATCCGGCCAGCGCCATCGCGGCGGCCGATTGCGTGGTTCTGGTCTGGCCGACGAGCCTCTGGCAGCGCTTCATCGCCCAGATCCCCGGCTTTGCGGCCACCACCTACCAGGCGGTCGGCGTCCGCCTGCAGGACGCCCAGGCGCGGCTGGTCGAGATGGCGACCGAGCAGGTGGAGCAGCGCGTGGCGCGGGCGCTCTGCCGGCTGGCCGAGCAGAGCGGGCGGAAGACCGAGGAGGGGCTGCTGATCGACTTCCCGATCTCGCGCCAGGACATCGCCGAGATGACCGGGACGACCCTGCACACCGTCAGCCGCCTGCTCGCCGCCTGGGAGGGCAAGGGCATCGTCGCCGGCGGCCGCCAGAAGGTCACGGTGGTGGAACCCGGGCGCCTGCGCGCGCTCGCCGAGGGGTCCGCGGCGCGTTACTGAGCCGGTACCACTGTTGCGGATTGGCCGCGCCGCCGCGATCGCCGCGTTATTTGATCTAGAACAAATACAGCCTGCCGATTCTCGTCCACCAAAGAGCTTGCATTCGACGTCGAAGGACGCCGGAGCGCTGCGGCGTGACAAGATAGGGGCTCCCCGGGATGATAGCGGGATTGACGAAGGCGGAACGGCAGCTGTCGCTGGCCGTCCTGACAGTGCTGGCCCTGTGTGGCCTGGCATTCGCAGCGATCGGTCGAAACGATCCGATCGGTACGCATGGTTTCATCATCCTGCTGGTGGCGATCGGCGTCGCCTGCGTCGTGATCGCCGGCTACTACGCGCCGGAGCCCGACAAGGAGCAATTGTCGCGCTACTACGATGATCCGACCCGCGTCGGCATCATCCTGGCCATGGCCTGGGCGGTCTTCGGCCTGTTCTTCGGCGTCTGGGTGGCGGCGCTGCTCGCCTGGCCCGAGCTCACCTTCGATGCCGGCTGGGCCAGCTTCGGCCGCATCCGCCCCGTGCACACCACGGGCGTGATCTTCGGCTTCGGCGGCAACGCGCTGATCGCGACCTCGCTGCACGTCCTGCAGCGCACGACGCGTGCCCGGCTGCCCGACCAGTTCAGCCCCTGGTTCGTTCTGATCGGCTACAACCTGTTCTGCATCCTCGC
>JAEWAD010000519.1 GCA_023391905.1 Pseudomonadota bacterium
ATCACCATCGACGGCGGCACCGGCCAGGTTCTGGTCGGCGCCGTGCCGCTGCGCGAACCGGAGCTCTCCGGCGCCTTCGCCGAACTGATGGAGTGGGCGGACGGCTTCCGCCGGCTCCGCATCCGCACCAATGTCGACACGCCGGCCGATGCGCGCGCCGCGCGCGGCTTCGGCGCCGAGGGCATCGGCCTCTGCCGCACCGAGCACATGTTCTTCGACGCGCGGCGCATCGTCGCCGTGCGCGAGATGATCCTGGCCGAGACGGACGCCGCCCGCGCCGAGGCGCTGGCCAAGCTGCTGCCGATGCAGCGCAGCGACTTTGCGTCGCTGTTCGAGATCATGTCCGGCCTGCCGGTGACGATCCGCCTGCTCGATCCGCCGTTGCACGAATTCCTGCCGAAGGGCGAGGCGGAGATCGCCGAGCTCGCCGCGGTGATGGGCATTCCGCCGGCGAAGATTCGCGCCAGCACGCATGCGCTCGAGGAAGCGAACCCGATGCTCGGCCATCGCGGCGCCCGCCTCGCCATCTCGTTCCCCGAGATCATCGCCATGCAGGCGCGCGCCATCCTGGAGGCGGCGCTCGACGTCGGCGACCAGACCGGCGTCGCCGTCGATCTCGAGATCATGGTGCCGCTGATCGCCTCCAAGGCCGAGCTCGACCTCGTCAACGGCTACATCCGCGCCGCCGAGGCGCTGGTGAAGAAGGTGCATGGCCGCGCCCCGCCCTACCAGCTCGGCACGATGATCGAACTGCCGCGCGCCGCGCTCGCCGCCGGCGAGCTCGCCCGCGAGGCGACGTTCTTCTCGTTCGGCACCAACGACCTGACGCAGACCACCTTCGGCATCTCGCGCGACGACGCCGCGACCTACCTCAACACCTACCTGGCGCGCGGCATCCTGCCGAACGATCCCTTCGCCTCGATCGACCGCGAGGGCGTTGGCGAACTGATCCGCATCGCCTGCGCGCGCGGCCGTACGACTCGGCCGGATCTGAAGCTCGGCGTCTGCGGCGAGCATGGCGGCGACCCCGCCTCGATCCATTTTTTCGCCGAAATTAACCTTGATTACGTCTCCTGTTCGCCCTTCAGGGTGCCTGTCGCCCGCCTGGCGGCCGCTCAGGCCGCCTTACGAAACAGAGACTGAGCCAATTCCCCTCCCCGATCTTCGCGCCGCCAAGGGCGCCTTCGCGCCCGTTAACCGAGTTTCAAGGTTAATGCCGCAGAATTCAGCCACGTGACCGGCAAACCACACCGGTCACTCCTGTTCCGTGCGCGTGGAGTTGCGTACCTCATGGCTGGACTCGAACGGCATTCGGGAATGACCTCCCGCGCCCATCTCGGACGCGACCCGCGGCTCGCCGTGCGTCCGCGCCGGCCCCGCGCCACGTTCAAGCGCCTGGCGCTGCTGTCCTCCATCCTCGCGGGCGGCCTCGTCGCCCTCTCCTCGACCACGATCGCGCTGCAGGACGTCGCCAGCACCTATGGCAAGGACCTGCCGGTGCAGCAGCGCTGGCTGGCGCGGCTCGTGCCGACGAAGACCGGCGAAGCGTATCTTCCGAGCTTCTCGACACCGCCGACCACGGCGGTCCTCGCCGAAGCGGCGAGCGACGGTGTCATCGTCGAGCCGCGGCTCCAGGTGGTGGCGAGCGGCCCGGTTTCGGCGCCCACCTTCACGCCGCCCGCCGTCAATCGCGGCGGCAAGCAGGACATCACCGTCGCGCTGCGCAAGCCGCTGCCGGTGCGCACGGCGACAGCCGCCGATCATTTCAAGGCGGGCCTGCTCAAGTCGCAGGATCTCGCCAGCACCTTCAGCAACGCCGACGCGGTGCCGAAGACCGGCTTCACGCTGGCCAAGGACCTCGACAAGGCCGATGGCGCGCTGCGCTATGCCTCGGCCGACGCGGCCAAGGGCGCCAAGGACGGCAAGGATGCCGTGGCGAAGCCGGTCGTGACGCTCGCCGCGATCGCGCCGATCCCCCGCCGCAACGAACTCGCCCGCGCCGCCGGCAAGGCCGACCCGAAGGGCGTCGACGCCGCCACCGGCAGCCCGGTGGTCTCGGCCTATGCCCCCGCCGACATCGACAAGTCGATGAGCGCGCCCTTCCAGGCGCTGCTCGGCAAGCCGATGGGCGCCACCGCGATCGGCAAGGACGGCAAGCCGGACCATTGGTGGGTGATGAACAAGATCCCGACCAACGCCCGCTCGGCGACCGAGCAGAAATGCCTCGCCACCGCGATCTATTTCGAGGCGCGCGGCGAGCCCATGAAGGGCGAGCTGGCCGTCGCCCAGGTCGTCATCAACCGGCTCAAGAACCCGGCCTATCCGAACACCATCTGCGGCGTCGTCTACCAGAACAAGGACATGCGCAACGCCTGCCAGTTCTCGTTCGCCTGCGACGGCATCAAGGACCGGATCACCGACCAGACCTCGTGGAAGCGGGCCCAGACGCTGGCCAAGCGCGTCCTCAACGAGGACAATTGGTGGAACGCCGACGTCGGCTCGTCGACGCACTACCACGCGACCTATGTGCGGCCGCGCTGGGCCAAGACGATGAAGAAGATGCAGAAGCTCGGCCACCACGTCTTCTACAAGACCTATGGCGGCGGCTGGATCTGAGGGTCTGGGCCCGAACGCAGGGACGCTCTCCTTTCCCCTCTCCCTGAGGGAGAGGTCGACGGCCGCAGGCCGGCGGGTG
>JAEWAD010000538.1 GCA_023391905.1 Pseudomonadota bacterium
CGGCGGCGTCGCGCTCGGCGCGGAGCCGGGCGAGCTTCTCGATCTGCTGGGCGCGGACGGCGGAATTGTCGACCTTCAGAACGTCGATCGCCGGTTCGTCGGCGAGGCGGTACTTGTTGACGCCGACCACCGTCTGCTGGCCACTGTCGATGCGGGCCTGCGTCTTCGCCGCCGCCTCCTCGATACGGAGTTTTGGAATACCGGCCTCGATCGCCTTGGCCATGCCGCCGAGCTTCTCGACCTCGTCGATATGCGCCATGGCGCGGGCGGCGAGTTCGGCCGTCAGCGCCTCGACATAATAGGAGCCGCCCCAGGGATCGATGATCCGCGTCGTGCCGCTTTCCTGCTGCAGGAAGATCTGCGTGTTGCGGGCGATGCGGGCGGAGAAATCGGTCGGCAGCGCCAGCGCCTCGTCGAGCGCGTTGGTGTGCAGCGACTGGGTATGCCCCTGCGTCGCCGCCATCGCCTCGACCGTCGTGCGGACGACATTGTTGTAGACGTCCTGCGCCGCGAGCGACCAGCCGGAGGTCTGGCAATGGGTGCGGAGCGCCAGCGACTTCTCGTTCTTCGGCTGGAACTCCTTGACCAGCTGCGCCCAGATCACGCGCGCGGCGCGCATCTTGGCGACTTCCATGAAGAAGTTCATGCCGATCGCCCAGAAGAAGGAACGACGCGGCGCGAACTGGTCGATATCCAGGCCCGCCTTCAACCCGGCGCGGATATATTCGACACCGTCTGCGAGCGTATAGGCGAGCTCGAGATCCTGCGTCGCCCCCGCTTCCTGCATGTGATAGCCGGAGATCGAGATCGAGTTGAACTTCGGCATATGCTCGGACGTATAGGCGAAGATGTCGGAGATGATCCGCATCGACGGCCCCGGTGGGTAGATATAGGTGTTGCGGACCATGAACTCCTTGAGGATGTCGTTCTGGATGGTCCCCGACAGCTTGTCAGGGCTGACGCCCTGCTCCTCGGCCGCGACGATATAGAGCGCCAGGATCGGCAGCACCGCGCCGTTCATCGTCATCGACACGCTCATCTTGTCGAGCGGGATGCCGGAGAACAGCGTGCGCATGTCGTAGATCGAGTCGATCGCGACGCCCGCCATGCCGACATCGCCGGCGACGCGCGGGTGGTCGCTGTCATAGCCGCGATGGGTGGCGAGGTCGAAGGCGACCGACAGTCCCTTCTGGCCGGCCGCGAGATTGCGACGGTAAAAGGCGTTCGAATCCTCCGCCGTGGAGAATCCAGCATATTGGCGGATCGTCCAGGGCTGGTTGACATACATGGTCGGATACGGACCGCGCAGGAACGGCGCCGTGCCCGGGAAGCTGTCGATCGCTTCCAGTCCGTCACGATCGGCGGCGGTGTAGAGCGGCTTTACCGCGATTTCTTCCGGCGTCCGCCAGGGCAGGCCATCCGCGGGAGGAGAGATCGGCGCGTCCGCGAAGGCGACGGTCGAAAAATCGGGAATGCGGGTCATTTCAAAGCCTCGTCGAGCCTGTCGAGGATCAGGCCCGGATAATCCAGCGCGTCACAGCCGACAAAGACGAAGGCCTCGACGCCGGCATGGCGATAGGCGGTCTCGCGTTCGCCCGGCCGACCGGCCAGGACCACATGCGCGATGCCGGCGGCAGCGAGGCGGCGCGCGACCTCCTCGACCAGCGTCTCGCCCTCATAAGTCGCATGGCCCGTCTCGCGCTCATAGACCTCGTCGGACGAGCAGAGGCAGGCCGCGTCGGCGCCGGATGCCACCGCCGCCTCGACCAGCGCATCGACAGTCGGAAAGCCGTCATTCATCGGCGCGGCGATGCCGGACGCCTCGAACAGGTCCTTGGCGAAGCCGGCGCGGGCGGAGAAGGCGGCAGGTGTGCCGAGATTAGCGAGGAAGACCGACGGCCCGCGCCCGCGCGCCGCCGCGATGGCCTCGGCGCGATCGCGCAGGCGCTCGAAAGGCTCGGCGATGCGATGCGGCGCGAAAGGCGACACGTCGGTCGCGCCCGGCGGCGGCAACGGCGCGAGGACGGCGACCGTCGCCTCGTCGAGATGCGGATAGGCGCTCGTGCCGGTGATCGGCAGCTTGCGACGGCGCACGTCGCGATCGCGCCGCGCGACGACAGCCGCGATCTCGCCGGCGACGAGCCCGCTTCCAAGCGCCGCGACGAGACCGCCAGCCGCCTCGATGCGCTGGAACAGCGCCCAGGCCGCGGCACAGAGCTCGTCGGTCAGCGCCTCGAAGCCACCGGCGCCGCCGGCCGGATCGGTCACGTGGCCGAGGCCGGATTCCTCGATCAGGATCACCTGCGTGTTGCGGGCGATGCGGCGCGCGGATGCGTCGGGAAGGCCGAGTGCCTGCGTGAACGGCAGCACCGTGACGCTGTCGGCGCCACCGAGGCCGGCAGAAAATGCTGCGGTCGTGCTGCGCAGCAAATTCACGTGCGGATCGCGCCGCGTCAGCATGCGGAAGCTCGTCTCCGCGTCGAGCCGGATCGGCGCCGGAACCAGCCCGCAGGCCGCCTCGACGCGGGCCCAGAGCCGCCGCAGCGCCCGGAACTTGGCGATGCCAAGGAACTCGTCGGCATCGGCGGCGAGCAGGAAGGCGATCATGCGACGCGCCCGCTCCGGCGCGATGCCGCGCGCCTCCAGCC
>JAEWAD010000569.1 GCA_023391905.1 Pseudomonadota bacterium
CGCACCAGCTCGGCGATGCGGCGCTCGAACTCGCCGCCCTGGAGCGCCTGGCCCGTCTCCGCCCGCGCCCGCCGGCGGGCGCTGCGCATCTGCACCAGCAGCATCATGATGAGCAGCATCAGGCCGAGCGCGATCGCCGCCAGAAGGAGCATGGCGACGGTGATCGGCCTGTCGCCGAGGATGAAGAGAGCGTCCTGCATGCGCCCTTCATAGCAGATTCGGGCGCGGGGAGGAGATCAAAACGAGAACATGCCGACGGCGCGTGGCGGGCCGGGACATCATTCCACGTTGACCGTCTCGGCCGCATCTCTTATCTGAAACGGCTCAAACCGAGGTTTTCATGGCTCTTCTCGACATCATCACCCTGCCGGACGCGAAGCTGAGGCTCGTCAGCGAGCCGGTCGAGCGCATCGACGACGAACTTCTGCGCTTCATGGACGACATGCTGGAGACGATGTACGAGGCGCCGGGCATCGGCCTCGCCGCGATTCAGGTCGGCGTGCCGCGCCGCGTCGTCACCATTGACGTGTCCGGCCGCGAGGAGGGCAGCAAGCCCGCGCCGCTTTTCCTGATCAATCCCGAGATCCTGACCTCGTCCGACGAGCGCTCGGTCTATGAGGAAGGCTGCCTGTCGATCCCGGATTATTACGCCGAGGTCGAGCGCCCCGCTTCCGTCCGCATCCGCTATCTCGATCGCGACGGCAAGCTGCAGGAGATCGAGGCGGACGACATCCTCGCCACCTGCGTGCAGCACGAGATCGACCATCTCGATGGCAAGCTCTTCATCGACTACCTGTCGCGGCTGAAGCGCGACATGGTGATCAAGAAGTTCGTCAAGGCCGCCAAGACCGGCGTCCGGCCGGAATTCAAGTCGCACACCCCCGACGAGATGTGAGCCGCAGATGAGCCTCCGCGTCGTCTTCATGGGCACGCCCGAATTCGCTGTGCCCACGCTCGTCGAGATCATCGGCCAGGGCCACGAGGTCGTTGCTGTCTACACGCAGCCGCCCCGTCCGGCCGGCCGCGGCATGGCCGAGCGCAAGTCGCCCGTGCACGAGACGGCGGAGCGCTTCGGCATTCCCGTCTTCACGCCGAAATCGCTGAAGGGCGCCGACGAGCAGGAGGCCTTCGCGGCTCTCGACGCCGACGTCGCGGTGGTGGTCGCCTATGGGCTGATCCAGCCGCAGGCGATCCTCGACGCGCCGCGCGCGGGCTGTCTCAACCTGCATGCCTCGCTGCTGCCGCGCTGGCGCGGTGCGGCGCCGATCCATCGCGCCATCATGGCCGGCGATGCCGAGACCGGCGTCATGGTCATGCGCATGGAGGCCGGGCTCGACACCGGTCCCGTCGCCATGGTCGAGAAAACAGCGATCGCGCCCGACATCACCACCGGCGACCTGCACGACAAGCTGGCGCGGCTCGGCGCCGATTTGATGGTGCGCGCGCTGGCGGCCGCCTCGCGCGGCGGCCTCGACAGCGTGCCGCAGTCCGAAGAGGGCGTGACCTACGCCGCCAAGATCGACAAGAGCGAGGCGCGGATCGACTGGACGCTGCCGGCGCAACGCGTGCACGACCACATTCGCGGCCTGTCGCCCTTTCCCGGCGCCTGGTGTGAGATGACGCTCGGCGGCAAGGCCGAGCGGGTCAAGGTCCTGCGTTCGACGCGCGCGGAGGGCTCCGGCGCTCCCGGCACGGTGCTCGACGACCAGCTGACGATCGCCTGCGGCGACGGCGCCGTTCGGCTCGTCGAGGTGCAGCGCGCCGGCGGCAAGCCGTTGCGCGCCGGCGAATTCCTGCGCGGCGCGGCGGTTGCGCCGGGCGACGTCGTCGGCTAGAGCCGTTTCATCGTTTCGGTGAAACGAAGAGCGGCTCCGGCTCTTCGTTTGATCGCGTTTTCTTCACGCGAACCGGCATCCACTTCGCTCGAAAACGCTCCAGGCCGGCCATGCCCCGCTACAAGCTCCTGATCGAATATGACGGCGTCCCCTATGCCGGCTGGCAGCGCCAGGCCAACGCGCCTTCGGTGCAGCAGTCGCTCGAGGAGGCGATCCTGCGCTTTTCCGGCGAGACCGTCTCGACGCGCGGCGCCGGCCGCACCGATGCCGGCGTGCACGCGACCGGCCAGGTGATGCATTTCGATCTGACCGGCAAATGGGCCGGCCTGCGCATCCGCGACGCGATGAACGCGCAGTTGCGGCCGGAGCCGATCGCCGTGATCGAGGCCGAGCCGGTACCGGACGATTTCGACGCACGCCGCTCGGCGGTGAAGCGCCACTACATCTACCGCGTCCTCGATCGCCGCGCGCCGGCCGCGCTGGAGATCAACCGCGTCTGGGACGTGCGCAAGCGGCTCGACATCGATGCCATGCAGGAAGCCGCCAACCTGCTGCTCGGCTGGCACGATTTCACGACCTTCCGCTCGGCCGACTGCCAGGCGAAGAGCCCGATGAAGACGCTGGACCGGCTCGAGATCACCCGCGAGGGCGACCATGTGCTGTTCGGCGTCTCGGCCCGCTCGTTCCTGCACAACCAGGTCCGTTCCATGGTCGGCACGCTGAAGAAGGTTGGCGAGGGCAAGTGGCCGGCCGCTCGCGTCGGCGAGGTGCTGGAGGCGCGCGACCGCAAGGCCTGCGGCCCAGTGGCGCCGCCGGGCGGGCTCTACCTCGTCAAGGTCGACTACGGCTCAGCCGCCGAACAGACGACTGAAGACGCCGGAGAGGATGAGGCTTAGGGCCAGGGCGGCGCCTACGAGGCCGGCGCGGAAGGCGGGTGAACCGCCGAGCGTCGCCCCGACGATCTGGTAGTGATAGCGCAGCATCACGCCGATGACGGCGAGCGACAGGATCGCGGCGAATTCGAGCGGCAGCAGGCCGATACCGGCGAGCAGCGCGATCAGCGCCTGCGGCGCCGACATCACCACTGACGCCCAGTTGCGCACCACGATGTACGAGGCATAGGTGCGGGCGATGCCGAGATTCTTGGCGAAGGCCGCGAGCAGCAGCGGCATCATGATCCAGTCGAGCCCGAGATCGAGCAGCCGCGACAGCACGAAGACGAAATCCGACGGCCCCGTGACCATCACGTCCGGCGGTCGCAGCCGGTGCTCGACCGCGATGTTGATGGCGAAGAACGGCAGGACGAACAGGATCGCGCCGAAGGACCGCCAGAAGCCGTCGAGGCTGAAATCGAAGCGCTGCAGCCCTTCGCGCCGGCCAAGAAAAAACTCCAGCGCACCGATCAGCGCGCTGGACGACTGGGGGCTGATCATCCGGCCGACGCCTTATCCGAAATACTGATCGAGAAAGCCGCGATAGATGTTCGTGAGCGCCGCGAGATCGTCAAGGGCGACGCGCTCGTCGACCTGATGCATCGTCTGGCCGACGAGGCCAAACTCGACGACCGGGCAGTAGTCCTTGATGAAGCGCGCGTCGGACGTACCGCCGCTGGTCGAGAGCGCCGGCCGGCGGCCGGTCACCCGTTCGATCGCCTCGGTCAGGGTGCCGATCAGCCTCTCCGAATGGGTGAGGAAGGACTCGCTGCCACCGGGTTCGAGCACCAGTTCGAAATCGATCGAATTGCCGGCCGCTTCCTCGAGGCGGTTTGTCAGCCAGGCTTCCAGCGTCGTTCGCGTCCACTGGTCGTTGAAGCGGATGTTGAAGCGAGCGCGCGCCTCGGCGGGAATGACGTTCCAGGCGCTGTTGTCGACGGAGAGCCCGACGAATTCGAGGTTCGAGGCGTCGAAGCGCTCGCTGCCCGTGTCGAGCGCCTCGGCGGTCAGCCGGCGGATCAGCGTCGTCAGCTGCGGAATCGGGTTCTGCGCCAGGTGCGGGTAGGCGACGTGGCCCTGCCGGCCGTTGACGATGACCGTGCCCGAGAGACTGCCGCGTCGGCCGACCTTGATGGCGTCGCCGATGCGCTCGGGATTGGTCGGCTCGCCGACGATCGATGCGTCGAAGCGATGGCCCCGCTCCGCCGCCCAGGCGAGCAGCTTGGAGGTGCCGTTGATCGAGGGGCCTTCCTCGTCGCCGGTGATCAGCAGCGAGATCGTGCCCTGCCTGAGCCCGCCTTCGGCGAGGAAATCGAGCGCCGCCGCGACGAAGGCGGCGATGCCGCCCTTCATGTCGACGGCGCCACGGCCATAGAGCTCGCCCTCGGCGATGTCGCCGTCGAAGGGGCCATGGCTCCAGCGCGCCGCGTCACCGGGCGGCACCACGTCGGTGTGGCCGGCGAAGACGAAGTGCGGCGCGCCCGTGCCGATGGTGGCGAACAGGTTCTCCACGTCCGGCGTTCCCGCCTCGGAAAAGACCGGGCGCTCGACGGCGAAGCCGGCCTCGGTGAGGACGCTCTCCAGATAGGCGAGCGCCCCGCCTTCGGCCGGCGTCACCGACGGGCAGCGGATGAGGTCTTGCAGGATGCGGACGGGATCGCTGGCCATGGTGACTTGTCCCGGATCAGTCGCGCAGCAGCTCGTTCACGCTGGTCTTCGAGCGGGTCTTGGCGTCGACCTTCTTGACGATCACGGCGCAGTAGAGCGACGGGCCCGGCTGGCCGTTCGGCAGGGTCTTGCCGGGCATCGAGCCGGAGACGACGACGGAATAGGGCGGCACGCGGCCCATGTGGACCTCGCCCGTCTCGCGGTCGACGATCTTGGTCGAGGCGCCGATGAACACGCCCATCGAGATGACGGAGCCCTCGCCGACGATGACGCCCTCGACGACCTCGGAGCGGGCGCCGATGAAGCAATTGTCCTCGATGATGGTGGGGCTCGCCTGCAGCGGCTCGAGCACGCCGCCGATGCCGGCGCCGCCCGAGAGATGCACGTTCTTGCCGATCTGGGCGCAGGAGCCGACCGTCGCCCAGGTGTCGACCATGGTGCCGCTGTCGACATAGGCGCCGAGATTGACGAAGGACGGCATCAGGATGACGTTCGGCGCGATGAAGGCCGAGCGGCGCACGATCGCGCCCGGAACGGCGCGGAAGCCGGCCTGGCCGAATTCGTCCGCGCTCCAGCCCTCGAACTTGGTCGGAACCTTGTCCCACCAGGACGAGCCGCCCGGCGCGCCGGAGACCGGCGCCATGTCGTTCAGGCGGAAGGAGAGCAGCACCGCCTTCTTGAGCCAGTCGTTGACGACCCAGTCGCCGTCGATCTTCTCGGCGACGCGCGTCTCGCCCTTGTCGAGCAGGGCGAGAACGGTCTCGACGGTCGAGCGGACGGCGCCCTGCGTCGCGGTGCTGATGTTGGCGCGATCCTCGAAGGCGGCTTCGACGGTGGTCCGGAGGGCGGCGAGGTCGTGCGTGGTCATCATCTATCCCTGGAATTGGATTTCGGCCGGGGGAGGCGTGGCCGTATCGGTTCGGCCGGGACGATATCGGGCACTGCCGGGAAGTCAACGCGCAAGGCGCGGCGCCGCCGGTTTTCCGCCTTTCCGAAGGCCCTGCCGGTCCGGGACCGGCAGGGCAGGGGGCGTCAGAACTGGGTCGTCACGCCGACCACGATGGTGCGACCGCGTCCAGACTTCTCCGTCGAATCGCCGGAGACGGCCGGGCTGTAGGCGACGTCAGTGAGATTCTCGACATTGACGAAGGCGGTGGCGTGCTCGCTCGCCTTGTACGAGGCATAGAGATCATAGAGCGTGTAGGCCTCCTTCTCGCCGGTATCGCCGAAGCCGGTGGCGAACCGGCTGCCGCCGACATGGTTCATCTTGGCGCCGATCGTCAGCGCCTGGTCGAACAGCCGCACGCCGACATCGACGGTCGAATAGTCCTCGGGCAGGAACGTGCTGTCGCCATTGCCGATGCCGGCGCCCCAGCCGACCGGCTGGTTCATGTCGGAGAAGGTCATGCCGACATTGACGTAGGCGAAGCCGGCGTCATAGCCGCCCTCGATCTCGACGCCGCGCGAATGCGTCGTGCCAGGGATGTTGACCCAGATCGCCCGCTGGTAGGGATCGCCCGGCAGGCTGATCAGGTCGTTGACGATGTAGTTCTCGATCGCCATGTCGAAATAGTTGACCTTCAGCCGCAACGCGTCGTCGGCGCGGAAGAGGTCGTTTTTCAGCACGTTGGCGCCGAGCTCCCAGCCCTTGCTGGTTTCGGGCTCCAGGTAGAAGTTGGAGTACTGGCCGCCGCCGATGCCGGCGCCGATCGGCACGAGCGCCCAGAGCGCCTCGCGGGCCGATGGCGGCCGATACGTATGGGCATAGGTGACATAGGGCTGCAGCCAGTCGAACGGCTTGGCCGAGAGCGTGATCTTCGGGTTGAGCGAGGAACCGTCGCGCGAGACGTCGACGTCGCCGCCGGTCGGCGGGCAGAAGCCGACATTCGGCGTGCACGGGCTCTGGTGGCCGGACAGCGTCCAGTAGTCGTAGTTCAGCCCGCCCGTCAGGTCGAACATGCCCCAGTTCACGCCGACATCCGTGAAGGCGCGCGCCTTCTCCATGGTGCCGGGCGGATTGGCGCCGCGGTACTGGTTGACCGTGTAGTCGTCGGATGTGTAGGCGGCGCCGTAGCTCCAGTTCAGGCCGATCGTGTCGGTGAGCTCGAACCGGCTGGTGTTGGTGATGTCGAAGCCGTAGCCGACCGCCTCGGTCTCGCGGTAGCGATAGGACCCGCCCAAGGTCGGGTTATAGACCATGTCGGTCTTGTTGTAGAAAGCGTTGACCTTCAGGTCGATCCAGTCGCTGTCGGGGCTGTAGGCGTAGTTCAGCGTATAGGTGCCGTTCTTCACGCCCCAGTCATAGCCCGAGACCAGGAAGGCGTTGTCATACCAGCGGCCGCCGAGCTTCAGATCATGCTCGCCGTCGGGCTGGTAGTGGAACTTGACGAGGCCGGAGGTGGGCGAGTTGCTGGCGTCGGGCGTGTTCATCGCGCCGTCGTCGCCACGCCGGTAGTTCTCGTGATCGCTGTAGGCGAACGCGCCCATCAGGCTGGCCGTGCCGAAACCGGTGAGGTTGGCGCGGGCGCCGCCGGCGACCATGCCGGAGAAGCCGAAGCCGTTGCTGCCCGCCTTCAGGCGGGTCATGACGCCGTAGTCCTTGCCGTCGAGCACCACGTCCTCGAAGTCGAGGGTGCGGAAATTGACGGCGCCGGCCAGCGCGCCCATGCCGTTGGCGCCGTTGACGGCCCCGCGCTCGACGCCGATGCCGGCCAGCAGGATCGTGTCCATGTAGAGCAGCTCGCCGCCGGACGATGCGTGGCCGGCCGTGTTGCGGAAGGTCTGCGGCACGCCGTCGATCATCGTCTTGACCCGGCCGTCGGATTCGAAGCCGCGTATGTTGACGGCGATGCCGGGCTGGCTGGACGAGATGCGCGTGAACGTTCCGGGGATCGAGCGGATGATCGCATTGGCGTCGCCGCCGAACTTCTCCTGCACGACGTCGCCGTCGACGACGCTGACACCGCCCGGCGTCACATAGGGCGCGTCCATCACCGTGCCGGCGGTGACGGTGATCGGCTCCAGCGTGCTGGCGTTCTCCGCCGCGCGCTTCTTCTTGCGGGCGGCTTCGGAATCGTCGGGACTGGCCGCCGCCGCATCGGCGGTAGCGCTCTGCGCCTTGGCGCCGGTGACGCCCAGAAGAACGAGAGATGTCGAAAGGATCGTGGTGGTGAGCAGAAGATGAGCCACGCTCACGGCGCGAAGATGCAAGATAGCCTCCATCGATGGGAAGGGGAGACCAGTTGCTGGCTTGCTGCGCAGAATTCGCTGGCTGCTGGAAGTTGGCGCCTGCTTAGGAAGTCGCGAGGAGTTGTGTCAACTAGTTGAAATAATTATGAAATTTAACAATTCAAAGGTGCGTTCAAGGCTGGAATTGGTCTTTGTCCAGATCCAGCCTTGCTTGACGCAGCGTCCTCCGTGGCGATGACGCAGGGTGTACTTCGCGTCGCCGGGATCACCGGGCTCGCTGCGAGGCGCGGCGGCGACCGGTTTCTTCGTTGATTGGAGCGCACTGCATGTGGAGTCGTTCGGCGCGGAAACAGCTTGCCGTGGCCGATATGTTACAGTCGGCGTCGAGAAACCGACGTCAGGCGCGCGGGCTGAGTCGGCCGAGGAAGGCACCGAGATCGTCCGTGAGATGGTCGATATGCGCCGTGCTGGCCGTCGTCTCCCAGCTCTCGGCGGGGACGGTGCTTTCGCCGCGCGGCACGACCAGCACCGTCGCCATGCCGAGTGCCTTCGGCACTTCGAGGTTTCGCGGCAGGTCCTCGAACATCACCGCCGTGGCCGGGTCGATCGCGTTCTCGTCGAGGAAACGGCGATAGGTGTCCGGATGCGGCTTGGGCAGGAAATCGGCGCGGATGATGTCGAAGATGTCTTCGAACTGATCGCCGAGGCCGATGCGGGCCATGATGCGCTCGGCATGGCTGCGCGAGCCGTTTGTGAGCACGAAGCGGCGGCCGGGCAGCCGCTCGATCGCCGCGACGAGCGCCGGATCGGGCGCGAGCGGCGAATGGTCGATGTCGTGCACGAAATCGAGAAAGGCGTCGGGCGAGATGCCCTGCTCGACGATCAGGCCGCGCAGGGTCGTGCCGTGGCGACGATAGTAGTCGCGGCGCACGGCGATCGCCTCATTCGGCGAGATCGAGAAATGGCGCTCGAGATAGAGCTGGATACGCGCGCCGACCTGGTCGAACACGCCCGTATGCTTCGGATAGAGCGTGTCGTCGAGATCGAAGACCCAGGAGCGGATGTCGGCGAGGCTTTCCAGCGTCGCCGGCATGGGCTTGTCCCGGGTCGTCGCGTCCGTCATCAGCGCTTGATCAGCGTGCCGGCGCCGCGCTCGGTGAAGAGCTCGAGCAGCACGGCATGCGGCGTCTTGCCGTCGAGGATCACGACGCCCTCGACGCCGCGGTCGAGCGCCTCGATGCAGGTCTCGACCTTCGGGATCATGCCGCCCGAGATGGTGCCGTCGGCGATCATCGCGCGGGCCTCGGCGACGGAGAGCTCCTTGATCAGCTGCTTGTTGCGGTCGAGCACGCCGGGAACGTCGGTCAGGAACAGCAGGCGGCTGGCGTCGAGCGCGCCGGCGATGGCGCCGGCGAAGGTGTCGGCGTTGACGTTGTATGTCTCGCCGTCCTCGCCCGCGCAGACCGGCGCGAGCACGGGGATGATCTCGGACTTGGCCAACACTTCGAGCACTTCCGTGCGCACGCGGGTCGGCTCGCCGACGAATCCGAGGTCGACCACCTTCTCGATGTTCGAATCGGGATCGACGACGGTGCGCGACAGGCGCCGCACCGTGACCATGTTGCCGTCCTTGCCGGTGAGGCCGATGGCGCGTCCGCCCGCCTCGGTGATCGTCTGCACGATCTCCTTGTTGATCGAGCCGGCCAGCACCATCTCGACGACCTCGACGGTCGCCTTGTCGGTGATCCGCATGCCGCCGGCCCATTCGGACTTGATGCCGAGCCGGTTCAGCATGGCGTTGATCTGCGGTCCGCCGCCATGCACGACGACGGGATTGATGCCGGCGAGCTTCAGGAGCGTGATGTCCTCGGCGAAGGCCTTGCCGAGCTCTTCCGAGCCCATGGCATTGCCGCCGAACTTCACGACGACCGTCTTCTCGTCATAGCGCAGCATGTAGGGCAGCGCCGTGGCGATGAGACGCGCCGTCAGCTCGGGGTCGGTGCTGTCCTCCAGCCGCATATCCATCTCAAATCTCCGCTCCGCTCAAAGGCAGGGCTCTATAGCGATTCTGCGGTGGCGGAACAATGACGACGATCGGTTCGCCGCGTCCGCGGGCGAAAAGGCCGTCAGCTCGCGAGCTGGGCGATCTCGGCCCGGAGCAGATCCATGCCCTCGCCGGTCTCCGAAGACGTGGCGATGATGGTCGGGAAGGCGGCGGGACGCTTGGCGATCGCTGCTTCCGTCGCGGCGCGGACTTTGGCGAGCTCGCCGGTCTTCAGCTTGTCGACCTTGGTCAGCACGATCTGGTAGGAGACCGCGGTCTGGTCGAGCAGGTCGAGCGTCAGCTTGTCGTTCGCCTTCAGCCCGTGGCGCGAATCAATCAGCACATACACGCGACGCAGGCTGACCCTGCCGCGCAGATAGTCCTTGATCAGCCGGTTCCACGCATCGACGAGCTTCTTCGGCGCCTCGGCATAGCCGTAGCCCGGCATGTCGACGATCGACAGGCCGCTATTGGAGGTGAAGAAGTTCAGCTCCTGGGTGCGGCCCGGCGTGTTCGAGGTGCGCGCCAGCCCGATGCGGTTGGTCAGCGCGTTGATCAGCGACGACTTGCCGACGTTCGAGCGGCCGGAGAAGGCGATCTCGGCCGGACCGATCGGCGGCAGGATCTCGATCGACGGGACGCTCATCACGAAGTCCCAGGTCTTGGCGAAGAAGAGCCGGCCGCGCTCGAGGCGGTCGATCTCTTCCTGGTCGATTTCGGGCATGGCTCAGCCTCGTTGCGAGCCTCAGCTCTTTGCCTTGGTGGGTTCGGACGGCTTGCCGCCGTCCTTCGGCTTCTTCTTGAAGCTCGACAGGATGTTGCCGAGCAGGTTCACGTCGACGCCCTGGCGCCGCATGATCACATATTGCTGGATGATCGACAGCGTGTTGTTCCAGGCCCAGTAGATCACCAGGCCGGCCGGGAACGTGCCGAGCATGAAGGTGAAGATCACCGGCATCCAGTTGAAGATCACCTGCTGGGCCGGGTCGGTCGGCGCCGGGTTGAGGCGCATCTGCACCCACATCGTGACGCCCATGATCAGCGGCCAGACACCGATGAGCAGCATGGCTGGAACGGTCCACGGGATCAGGCCGAACAGGTTGAAGATCGAGGTCGGATCGGGTGCGGAGAGGTCGCGAATCCAGCCGAAGAACGGCGCGTGCCGCATCTCGATGGTGACGAAGATGACCTTGTAGAGCGAGAAGAAGACGGGGATCTGGATCAGCACCGGCCAGCAGCCGGCCAGCGGATTGATCTTTTCCTTCTTGTAGAGCGCCATCAGCTCCTGCTGCTGCTTCACCTTGTCGTCGGCGAAGCGCTCGCGGATCGCCTGCATCTCCGGCTGCACCTTCTTCATCGCGCTCATCGACTTGTACGACTTGTTCGCGAGCGGGAAGAACACGGCCTTGACGACGACCGTCACCAGCAGGATGGCGACGCCGAAATTGCCGACCAGGCGGTAGAACCAGTCGAGCAGGTAGAACAGCGGCTTGGTGAAGAAGTAGAACATGCCCCAGTCGATCAGGAGATCGAAGCGGTCGATCTTGAGGCTGTCCTGGTAGTGCTGGATGACGTTGACCTGCTTGGCGCCGGCGAACATCAGGTTCTCGGCGGTTCCCTTGGCGCCCGGCTCGACGGTGATCGGCGCGCTCTTGAAATCGGCCTGATAGAGCGGCGTGGCGCCGCCGACATGGGCGAAGCTGGCGTCGAAGCTCTTGACGTCGCGCGGCACGACGGCGGCGGCCCAGTACTTGTCGGTGATGCCGAGCCAGCCCGTGGTCACGCCGGCGAAGGTGGCGGGGCCGTCCTCGCGCAGGTGCTTGTAGGTGAATTCCTGCAGGCCGTTGTCGCCGAGCACACCGAGCGGGCCCTCATGCAGGATGTAGTAGCCGGCGACATGCGGCTCGCCGAGGCGCGTGACGCGGCCGTAGGGCGAGAGCGTGACCGGGGCGCCGGTCGCGTTGGCGACCTCGTCCTTGACGGTGAACATGAACTCGGGGTCGACCGAGATCGTACGGGTGAAGGTCAGGCCGGCGCCGTTGTCCCAGGTAAGCACCACGGGCGTCTCGACCGTCAGCTTGGCGCCTTCCTGGGCGGTCCAGACCGTGTCCGGGCCGGGAACCGCGGTGCCGGCGGCGGCGACCCAGCCGAACTCGCCGAAATAGCCGTTCGGGGCATTGGAGGGCGAGAGCAGGATGATGGTCGGGCTGTTCGGCTCGACCGTCTCGCGGAAGCCGTCGAGATGCAGGTCGTCGAGCCGGGCGCCCTTCAGGTTGATCGAGCCGGTGACCGATTTCGTGTCGATCGGCACGCGCGGCGTCGTGGCGAGCGCGGCCTCGCGGGTCAGGATCGCGCCGGGCGCGGCCTGGGCC
>JAEWAD010000573.1 GCA_023391905.1 Pseudomonadota bacterium
CTACAACGAAGAAAGCTTCTTCGTCCGCCACGCCTACTTCCTCGGCGCCAACGACCCCTACAAATCCCTGAAAACTGCGCTGAAGGCAGAGATCGACGAGGAGGCCTGGGCAACCCTCTACTCCGACACCTCCCGCCCCTTCCCTCGGCCGAAGACGGGACGCATCGCGGTCAAGGTGATCAACCACTTCGGCGACGAAGTGCTGAAAGTGTTCGGGGTCTGACATGGGACGCGGCCACAATCACTATCTCGATTGTGGCTGCAACTGGTGCTGCAGCACGGGCGGAGTTCGCATCAAGAGAGCAGACCTGCAGAGCTCCATGTCACAGCGCGACGCTGAGCGCGTATTCCAGCGCTATTCGGCGAGCCATGGACGATCTGCGTGCTTCGTGATCCCGAACGCCCAATGCCCCGTTTGCCACGCTTCCGTCTTTTACTATCAGAATGCGTTCGGAAGCCGCGTCTTCTTCGATGAGTTGGGGCCCACCTGGCTAAAGCATCCCTGCACCGACAACAGCAATCATCCTGGCAGACGAGCATCCGTGCTCAGCGACCGGCCAGCGCTGAGGAAGCGGGGTGCTCGGATGGAGCTGGTGGAAGCCGCCACATCTTTGAGGATCTATTCGGGAGCCCGTTCAAGCCCTCTCGGATATGCCGTCGACTGGCAGTTGCTTCATGTGCGTTCGGTACGGCGCAGAGGCATGTCATTGCTGGTCGAAGCGCAGCTTATCGAAATGGCGGATGACGCCATCGTCCACTTCTCGCTGGTCTCTCCGCACGAAATCCTTCAGCCCGATGACCTCGTCAGTGCCTGTTATTCGACAATCAGCCTGATTCACCCTGAGAAGCTTGTGCCCCGGTCCTATGAGATAACTTGGTTCTCTGGCGCAGATTTCGCGGCCAAGATCCTCACGGGCGCACACATACTTAAGCCCGTAGATCTGCCAACTTCGCCGGCAGTCCCGAAGCAGCCTTCTGGACGTGGGCCCATGGTCCTGATTCCGAAGCATGAATATCGACCTCCCAAACGACGGAACCAGAAGAAGATAAGGAAGATCTCGGGAAAAGGGCGACCACTCTTGACGCCTATCGAGGTCAAGCCGGCTCATCTAGAAAAGGCCCCGAAGCGCAAGAGCAAAAACCAGATCAACCTCGAAAGGATTCACGCCGAGCTCATCATCGAGCGCAAGGGCGAGCGACGGCGATTACAATCGACCAAGAAATCTGAGCAGGAAGAAAGCTGATCATGCAGACAATCCTCGCCGAGAGCTTCACATCCTCGCTTGCCAAGCTTGCCAACGACGAACAGAAGCAGGTGAAGCTCACAGCATTCGATCTGCAGACCAATCCCGATCATCCGGGATTGCAGCTTCATCGCATCGACAAATCCAAAGATCCGAACTTCTGGTCGGTGCGTGTCAGCCGCGATCTTCGCATCATCGTGCACAAATCAGGCGACAGCCTGATGCTGGCCTACGTCGACCACCACGATGAAGCCTACAAATGGGCCGAGCGTCGACGGATCGAGACCCACCCCAAGACGGGTGCTGTTCAGATCGTCGAAGTGCGCGAACGTTTCGAAGTCACGCCGGCAACGCAGGTCTCCCAGACTCGCCTGCCCTTCGACCTTGCGCCAAAGGCGGGCAGCTCCCCCGCACCACGGCTCTTCGACAGGCTGACTTCCAACGACCTCCTCTCCGTTGGCGTGCCACTGGATTGGCTCTCCGACGTGGCCATAGCCGACGAAGAATCATTCTTCGTGCTTGCCAGTCATCTGCCACAAGAAGCATCCGAGGCGCTGCTGGAGTATGCGGCAACCGGCATCCTGAAAGCCGCAACGGCGCCTGTTGCTGATCCGATGACCCATCCGGATTCGATGCGTCGCTTCCGTGTGCTGGAGGGCGTGGACGAGCTGCAGGCAGCTCTCGACGCGCCTTTCGAAAAATGGGCTGTCTTCCTGCACCCTCTTCAACGAGGGGTGGTCGAGCGCGACTATTCAGGTCCCGCTCGCGTTGCCGGATCGGCAGGCACGGGAAAGACGGTTGTCGCTCTCCATCGCGTCATACGCACCCTCCGGATGGATCCGAATGCACACGTTCTGCTGACGACATTCTCTGATCCGCTGGCTGCTGCGCTTCGGCAAAAACTGTCCGTCCTTTCCGTCGATCACAACAGCCTCGACAGCCGTGTAACCGTTGCTTCGTTCAGGCGCATCTGCGAGGAACTCTACACGCTGACCAACGGTCACAAGGCCCACATCGCCAGCCGGGAACAGGTTCGCGACTTGATCGAGCGGGCCCGACAGGATGCAAATGTCCAGGGCTTCACGACGCGCTTCTTGGTTTCCGAATGGGAGAATGTCGTCGACGCCTGGCATATCGGCGACGCCAATGCCTATGCCGATGTGCCACGCATGGGCCGCAAGAACCGACTAGGCCAAAAGCAGCGCGAGGCGCTGTGGCAGGTATTCTCACGCGTCCGCGAGCAGCTGAAACAACGCGCACTACATACGCCGGCATCGCTTTTCGAGACGGTAACAGCCGCTTACGCCCAACGTCCGGACAAGCCGTTCACCCATGTGGTCGTTGACGAGGCTCAGGACCTCGGTGTTCCGGAACTTCGGTTTCTGTCAGCCATCGCTACGGACAGGTCAGATTCCCTGTTCTTTGCCGGAGACATTGGTCAGCGCATCTTCCAGCAGCCCTTCTCCTGGAAGGAACTTGGCATCGATGTTCGAGGGCGGTCGTCAACGTTGAAGGTGAACTATCGGACATCGCAACAAATCCGAGAGACCGCCGACCGGCTCCTACCGAAATTGATCCGAGACGTTGATGGCCTGGAGGACGATCGAAGGGGCGCAGTGTCCGTCTTCGACGGACTCGCCCCCACATTGGTGGTCACCAAGGACGAGGCCGAGGAGAGGACAGCGGTTGCATCATTCCTTCGCAAAGCATTGTCCGAAGGGATGGCACCGCAAGAAATTGCGATCTTTGTGCGATCCGAGAATGAACTGCCGCGTGCGCGCGCTGCCGCGGAGGTGGCTGGATTGCCATTCCGCACGATCTCGGCTCAGAAACCCGACGGTGAACAACAAGCGCTCATCGGTACGATGCATCTCGCAAAAGGACTGGAATTTCGTGCGGTAGCGATCATGGCCTGTGACGAGGCGATCCTTCCGCTTGCGGCGCGTGTCGAGGAAGTCGCTGACGCGTTCGAACTGGATGAAGTCATATCGACTGAGCGGCAATTGCTCTACGTCGCCGCCACTCGAGCCAGGGACCGGTTGTTCGTTTCAGGCCTAGCCCCTGGCTCGGAATTCCTCGAGGATTTGATCTCCCCACAGTAGTGCCCGAACTACCAGAGCCCCGAGGAGATATCCGTCTTCACCAACGCGGACGAAGCCAGCCTTACGGGTCTTATAGGTGGAAGGGAGGGGGAAGGAGGGGCTCGCGAAGGTTAACTCTTCACGTCCACGGGAATACCCGCTGGGGTGAACTCCCGAGAGACCACCTCCATCATCCTCCTCCCCTCATCAGCCCTTGAGCGGGGAAGGAGAAGACCATCATGCAGACCAAGAGCCACCATCCCCCGTGCCTTCATCTCCTCCAGTACACGGACGAGGATCTCGCTCTCCCCATACATGAGCGTCAGGCCGAGACCCACGCCAAGGCATGGCCGGAGCGCGGGATGCTTCTGGAGGATGGCGTCCTTGGTGCGCTTGACGGTCCAGCCAGCAGGCAGGGTGACCGAGGCATCACCCCCATCATCAGCCGTGGTCAGCTCCTTAGGCCATTTCGAGCGGCGGAAGTCGTCCATGAGCAAACAGTTCATGGCCATCTTCACGGCCCTGCGGTGCCCCTCCAGGCCGGGGATGGCGTAGAGGTCTCCCTCCGGAGCAACGGCTCCTACCGAGGCATAGGCGAGGCGGGGAAACATGGAGGCGAAGTCGAGATTGGCGACGGCCTCGCCCTCGATCCGTATTCCCCGCCGCCGGTCCTTCCGGAGGTTCTGCCAGAAGCCGCCGAACAGCCGCCCGTTGCGGTCGAACCGAGGTGCGCCATCATCGCACGCGAGAGCGGCTGTGCGGGTCCACAAGGCCGAGACCGTCATCCACGAAGTCAATATCCGCCTCGCCGAGGAAGGCATTCAACCGGCTCACGGCGTCCCGGATGGCGATGGTCTCGGCGGTGTCGGCGTAGTCGACCAACTCCCGCGAAACGACCAGTCCGTCACTGACCCGAAGATGCTCCTTCCGGCTTGCGATGACGACCTCCTCTCCCACCTGACGACCAAAGTCCGCCAGCGTGATCCCCGCCTCCCTGACCGTCCGCGCGAATGACTCCGTAGGGGCCAGAGATGACGCCACACCGCGTTGCGGGGAGTTCTGCCACTGGGCTAGCCCGAGTTCGTCGAGGCCGTGCAGGAGCGTCCGGAAGGGCCTGCCGAGGGCGGGATTGTCATAGCGTGTCCGTCCGCTCCTTCCGTTGCCGGTGAGTATTGCCAGCCGTCCCGTCTCCGGCGGCACGAGGACCGCGAGAGCCAAGTTCGCAACGGTCACCTCCACGGCGGTCAGATGGTGGCACTGGTCGGTTTCGCGGCGCTTGCGGGTGCGGGTTCCTGCGGCCTGTTCGCGGTAGCCGATGGCGGTGGTGATCTCGGCCACGAGCTTGCGCAGCGCCGGGCCTTCCGCGCCCCGCCAGTTCCTACACGACTGCTATACAGACCCCATCGGACGATCGATATTTATCAATGATTTCAATGTACTGATGGCGGATATGCCCGATCCTCTTCTGGGCACCAATTTCTGCAAAAGCCCCGCATTCCGAACCGGATGCGGGGCTTTTGCTTTTGGGGATCTGCGCTGCCCTCGGCCGCCGCCGGGAGCGCCCGTCGCGAAGGGGCCGGCGCCTCAGGATTTCGTCCCGATCACGAACCCCGCCTTGCGCAGCGAGTTGAAGAAGCGCTCGCGGTCCGCCGGCTTCACATTGCGCAGGCCGACCCAGGCGCCGACATCGGCGACAAGGCCGGGCGCGCGCGCCTCCAGCCAGACGCGCTCGGCCACCGCCTCGGCGGTCAGCCCGGCCTCGGCGAAGACCGCCACCGCGATCAGGTGGTAGACCGGATTGTCGAGCACCGCCGCCTTGCGGATCCAGGTCGTCGCCGCCTTGTAGTCAGCCTCGATATAGGCGCAGATCGCCAGATTGACCTCGTAATAGCCGAGCGGGCCGGGATTGCGGTCGAGCGCGTCGGCGATCAGCTTGCAGCCGCGATCCCAGTCGCCTGAATCGGCGATGCGGACGCCGTATTCGCCCATCAGCTCGGTATCGTTCGGATTGGTCGCCAGCGCCTGCGCGCCGACCTGGAGCGCCGCGTCGAGCTGGCCGTCGAAATAGAGCGTCAGCATCTCGGCCTGCAGGGCGCGGACATTCTGCGGATCGAGTTCCACGGCGCGCTTCGCCGCCACCGTCGCGCGCTCGAGCGAGGCCGGCGGCATGCCGACCGCGACCGGATAGTGGAAGCGCACCTCGTCGATATAGGTCTGCGCCAGCAGCGCCCAGGCGGTGGCGTAGCCGGGGAAGCGCTCGACCGTCTCCTCGAGGCATTTGCGGACCTCGGGATGGGCCTTCACCTGCAGATTGGCGCGATAGGTGAAATAGGACAGCGTGCAGGAATAGGACGCCCAGTCGCCGGCCTCGGCCGGCATGGGACGGCCCGCATCGGCCTTGTAGATCGCGCCATAGGGCTGGCCGATCGCGGTGGCGACGCGGCGGGCGAAATCCGTCTCGAGGTCCAGGACCTTGTCGGGCTCGAAATCGGCCTCATAGGTCTGAGCCCAGAGCACGCTCACATCCTCGGCATCGAGCAGGCGGACCTGCAGGCGCAACCGCTCGCCGGCCAGGCTGACGGCGCCGAGCAGCACGTAGCGCGAGCCGTGCTGGTCCGGCGCCGCGCCGCCCTCGACCGTGACGATGTCGCGGAACTTGGCCATCTGGCCGAGGATCTCCTGTGTCAGGCCGCGGGCGAACCCGGACGAGTCGGCCGCGCCGGAGAGATCCTCGATCGGCCGGACGAGCAGGCGCGGCAGCGCCGGCGCGGCGGACGGGCGGGTCCACGGCGCCCATCCCCCGGCCCAGGCGACAAGCGCGACAAGCCCCACCAC
>JAEWAD010000018.1 GCA_023391905.1 Pseudomonadota bacterium
ATCCTGCTGCGAGCGCGACGGCGTTGACGGCGCCGGCGCTCGTCGCGCTCACCCAGGAAATCTCGAGCTCGTCATCCTCGAGCAAACGATCGAGCACGCCCCAGGTGAAGGCGCCGTGCGCGCCGCCGCCCTGGAGGCCGAGATTGAGGATCTTCCGGCCCTCGGAAGCGGTGGTCATGCCGCCGTCCAGCCGCCGTCGATCGACTGCAGCGAACCGGTGATCGAGCGCGCGCCATCGGTGGTCAGGAACAGCGCCAGCGCCGCAACCTCCTCGACCCTGACGAACTCCTTGGTCGGCTGCGCCGCGAGGATGACGTCCTTCTTGACCTGTTCCTCCGTCATGCCGCGCGCCCTGGCCGTATCGGGGATCTGCTTCTCGACCAGCGGCGTCCAGACATAGCCCGGGCAGATGGCGTTGACGGTGATGCCGTGCTCCGCCGTCTCCAAAGCCACCGTCTTGGTGATCCCCGCGACGCCGTGCTTGGCGGCGACATAGGCGACCTTGAACGGCGAGGCGACGAGCGCATGCGCGGAGGCGGTCGAGATGATGCGACCCCAGCCCTTCTTCTTCATCGCCGGCAGCGCCAGGCGGATGGCGTGGAAGGTAGCGGAGAGGTTGAGCGCGAGGATCTGGTTCCACTTGTCGACGGGGAACTCGTCGACCGGCGCGACGAACTGCATGCCGGCATTGTTGACCAGCACGTCGATGGCACCGAACTCCGCCTCGACCGAGGCGATCATGGCGGCGATCTCCTCTTCCTTCGTCATGTCGGCGCCGTGGAACCGCACCTCGACGCCGAACTCGGCCGCGAGGTCGGCGCGGAGCCGATCGATCACCACCGGGTCGCCGAGACCGTTCAGCACGACATGGGCGCCGGCGCCGGCGAGCGCCCGCGCGATGCCGAGGCCGATGCCCGAGGTCGAGCCTGTCACCAGCGCGACCTTGCCGCTCAGATGGCCGTCATCCGACATGAAATCGTCTCCCGCATGGAGGATAAGGGGGTGGGAACTGCCAGAGACGACCATATATTGCGGTGCAGCAGCAAGGGAAGCCGGCACGCCGTCGCCGCGAGTCGGCCCTGTGGCGGATCCATGCTAGAACGCGGCGGTGACGGAACAAGCGGTGGAGCGGCAATGAGCGCGAGCGCAGGAAGGTGGCGGGCATGAGCGGGACGGACCACGTCGTGCTCGAACATCGCGACCATGACCATGACCATTGCGCCCGCGACGCCATCGCCCATGCCGAGGCGATCTCGGCCGCCGAGGGGCTGCGCTTCACCGAGCAGCGCCGCAAGGTGCTCGCCGCGCTCGCCGAAAGCCACGTGCCCGCCAGCGCCTATGACGTGATCGACCGACTGGCCGCCGACGGGCCGCGCCCGGCGCCCGTCTCCGTCTATCGCGCGCTGGATTTCCTGGTCGAGCATGGCTTCGCCCACCGGATCGAGAGCCGCAACGCCTATATCGCCTGCTCGCGAGGCCCCGAAGGCCACGACAAGCCCGGCCATGGCGCTGCCACCGTGTTCCTGCTCTGCGACCAGTGCGGCGCCGCCGGCGAGGCCTCGTCCGCCGCGCTGACCGAGGCGCTTGCCGCCGTCACCAAGGCGGCCGGCTTCGCGCCGGCCGCGCCGATCATCGAAATTCGCGGCCTCTGCGCCCGTTGCCGCGGCAAGGCCTGACGCGCGAAGGCTTTGCGCCTTCCTCGTAAACGCAATAAACCAACATCCGGCCCCAGCGGGCCGGCCCTCCCCCGGAGGGAAACAGCCAAGACCGAGCCGCGCATGAACGCCCCCTTCGCCTCCGCCCTGCCGCCCGAAGAACCGATCGCCGGCCCGCTGCCGCGCCGCCGCGCCGTCTCCGTCCGCGTCGGCAAGGTCCGGGTCGGTGGCGACGCGCCGGTCGTGGTGCAGTCGATCACCAACCCCGACACGGCCGACATCGACGCGACGGTCGCCCAGGTGGCGGCGCTCGCCCGCGCCGGCTCGGAACTGGTGCGCATCACCGTCGACCGCGACGAGGCGGCGGCGGCCGTGCCGCACATCAAGGAGAAGCTGCTCGCCAAGCGGATCACCGTGCCGCTGATCGGCGACTTCCACTATATCGGCCACAAGCTGCTGGCCGATCATCCGGCCTGCGCCGAGGCGCTCGACAAATATCGCATCAATCCCGGCAATGTCGGCTTTGGCGAGAAGCGCGACCGCCAGTTCGCGACGCTGATCGAAATGGCGATCCGCTACGACAAGCCGGTCCGCATCGGCGTCAACTGGGGCTCGCTCGACCAGGACCTCTTGACCCGGCTGATGGACGAGAACGCCGCCTCGGCGACGCCGATCTCGGCCGCCGCCGTGATGCGCGAGGCGATCTGCCAGTCGGCCATCCTCTCCGCCAACCTGGCCGAGAGCATCGGCCTGCCGCGTGAAAAAATCATCCTGTCGGCCAAGGTGTCGAACGTGCAGGACCTGATCGCCGTCTACCGCGATCTCGCGCGCCGCTCCGACCATTGCCTGCATCTCGGCCTCACCGAGGCCGGCATGGGCTCGAAGGGCATCGTCGCCTCCTCGGCCGCCATGGGCATCCTGCTGCAAGAAGGCATCGGCGACACCATCCGCGTCTCGCTGACCCCGGAGCCGAACGGCGACCGCACGCGCGAGGTGCAGGTGGCGCAGGAACTGCTGCAGACCATGGGTTTTCGCGCGTTCCTGCCGATCGTCGCCGCCTGCCCCGGCTGCGGCCGCACGACGTCGACCGTTTTCCAGGAACTGGCGAGCCGCATCCAGGAGGATATCCGCACCTCGATGCCGCAATGGCGCGAGCGCTATCCGGGCGTCGAGGCGCTGAAGGTCGCGGTGATGGGCTGCATCGTCAACGGCCCCGGTGAATCGAAGCATGCCGATATCGGCATCTCGCTCCCCGGCACCGGCGAGACCCCGGCCGCCCCCGTCTTCATCGACGGCAAGAAGGCGGTGACGCTGCGCGGCCCGCAGATCGCCGACGATTTCCGCAGGCTCGTCGACGACTACATCGAGAAGCGCTTCGGCCTCGGCGCCAAGGCTTCCGGCGCAGCGGCCGAGTAACGACAGTAGCGGCCGCCCGCCCGTCGAAGGAACGCCCCCGGACGACGGTTTCCTATCTCGACATCTTCCTCATCCGCCCCCGTTTACGCAGCGGCGCGCAATGATTAGATGTGGCGTCCCGAAATAACGTCGTCGACGAGGTTCGAACGTGCTCCGCATCCTGCCGCTCTGCCTGATGGCCGCTCTCGCATTCGTGCTGCTGCCGGCCACGGCGGCGACGGCGCGGACGCTCCGGGGCGAGGTCACCTATCGCGAGCGCATCGCGCTCGACGCCCAGGCTGTCGTCACCGTCAACCTGATCGAGCGCTCCGGCGCCGGCGCGCCGGGCAAGCTCATCAGCAGCCAGACCATCCGCCCGCGCGGCCGCCAGGTGCCGATCAGCTTCCGCCTGAATTATCCGCGCCGCCTGATCGCCAGGGACGCGACCTATGGGCTGGAAGCCAAGATCACGCTCGGCGACACGACGCTCTTCACCACCAGCGACCCGGTTGCCGTCGAGCCCCTGAAGACGACGGGGCCGGTGAGCATCGTCGTGCACGGCGTGCCCGCTCCCGTCGCAGGCGGGCCGGCCACCCCGGCCGGCACCCTGCAGGGCACCGAGTGGCGGGCGCAGCAGATCGGCGGCCGCAGCGTGCTCGACATCGTGCAGTCGACGCTGTCGATCGAGGCCGGCGGACGCATCTCCGGCTCGGCCGGCTGCAACCGCTATTTCGGCACGGCGAGCGTCAAGGACGGCGTCATCTCCGTCGGCCCGCTCGGCACGACGCGGATGGCGTGCATGCCGGAGCAGATGGAGCAGGAGAAGAGCTTCCTCGACGCCATCGCCAAGACCCGTGGCTTCCACGTCGAGGGCGAAAAGCTCGTCCTGCTCGACGCCGACGGCAAGCCGCTGATGCAGCTCGTCCGCAACGGCGCCGGCTGAGCCATCAGCTCTGGCGGTGGGCGACGAAGCGCGCCGCCTCGGTGAGCGTCGCCGCCCGGTCGCCAAACGG
>JAEWAD010000091.1 GCA_023391905.1 Pseudomonadota bacterium
CCTTCGTCCGATGGTGGCGGTGCTGGGCGCGGCGGGCGTCCGCGTCTCGCTGTTCATCGCCGCCGACCGGGCCCAGCTCGACGCGGCCGCGTCGCTCGGCGCGCCGGTGGTCGAACTCCACACCGGCACCTATTGCGAGGCGATCGACGACGGCCCGGAGGCGTTCGAGCGCGAGCGTGCCCGCATCGAGGATGCCGCCCGCTATGGTGCGGGCCTGGGGCTCGAGATCCACGCCGGCCACGGTCTCACCTTCGATACGGTCAAGCCGATCGCGTCACTGCCGCAGATCCGCGAGCTCAACATCGGCCACTTCCTCGTCGGCGAGGCGATCTTCGTCGGCCTCGAGCAGTCGATCCGCACCATGCGGCGGCTGATGGACGAGGCGCGCGCCGCGACGGAAGCGCTGACATGATCATCGGCCTCGGCAGCGACCTGATCGATATCCGTCGCGTCGAGAAGACGCTGGAGCGCTTCGGTAGCCGCTTCACCGAGCGCGTGTTCACCGAGATCGAGCAGAAGAAGTCCGACCGGCGCGCCCAGCGCGCCGCCTCTTACGCCAAGCGCTTTGCCGCCAAGGAGGCCTGCTCCAAGGCGCTCGGCACGGGCCTCAATCATGGCGTGTTCTGGCGCGACATGGGCGTGGTCAACCTGCCGAGCGGCAAGCCGACCATGGCTCTGACCGGCGGGGCGGCGGATTGGCTTGCGAAGATGCTGCCGCCGAACCATCATGCTGCCATCCATTTGACGATCACCGACGACTATCCCCTGGCACAGGCCTTCGTGATCATCGAGGCTTTGCCGGATCCGGCCTGATCGGATGTTCCGCCGCCAACACCGGCTGGCTGTGTCGGCGGTCACGACTGTTTTCCAGTGTGGACCGGCCGGCGTTGCGCGGGACCCGGCGAGTCGATATGAACCAACCTTCGCCGTATGGCGGGGCCTATGAAGGACGGATCGGAAGGACGCATGAGCGTGGCGGGCGACAAATACAAGGCCGAGCGCGGCGGCATGGGCGAGACCGTCAAGATCGTCATCAACGCGCTCATTCTGGCGCTGATCGTCCGGACCTTCCTGTTCCAGCCCTTCAACATCCCGTCCGGGTCGATGAAGTCGACCCTCCTTGTCGGCGACTATCTGTTCGTCTCGAAATACGCCTACGGCTACAGCAAATATTCGATCCCCTTCGCACCGGACCTGTTCTCGGGCCGCATCTGGGCGACGCCGCCCGAGCGCGGCGACGTCGCCGTGTTCAAGCTGCCGCGCGACCCGTCCGTCGACTACATCAAGCGGGTGATCGGGCTGCCTGGCGACAAGATCCAGATGATCGGCGGCGTGCTGCATATCAACGGCACGGCCGTGCCGAAGGAAAAGATCGACGACTACGTCACGACCGACGAGTTCGGCACCGAGACGCATGTGCCGCGCTATCGCGAGACGCTGCCGAACGGCGTCAGCTACACGGTGCTCGACCTCGACCCGCGCAGCTTCTCCGACGACACGCCGGTCTACGAAGTACCCGCCGATCACTATTTTATGATGGGCGACAACCGGGACAATTCCACCGATAGCCGCGTTCTCGGTGCGGTGGGCTATGTGCCCTTCGAGAATTTCGTCGGCCGGGCCGGTATGGTGTTCTTCTCGGTCGAGGAGGGCGCCAAGGCCTGGCAATTCTGGACATGGCCGTGGACCGTTCGCTTCGACCGACTTTTCAAGGTGATCTGAGCTTGGCATCCGAGGAACCGCTGCAGCGTCTCGAGGAGAGGATTGGTCATCGGTTTGCGAGCCGCGGTCATCTCGTTCGCGCGCTCACCCACGCGAGCGCCGTGGCCGAGAGCAATCTGGCGCAAGGCGAGAGCTATCAGCGCCTGGAGTTTCTCGGAGACCGCGTGCTGGCGCTCGTCATCGCCGACATGCTGCTCGAGGCCTTCCCGAAGGCGGACGAGGGCGAGCTGGCGCGTCGGCTGACCGGGCTTGTCCGCAACGAGAGCTGCGCCGAGGTGGCCACCGATATCGATCTCGGCAGCTGGATCCGTCTTGGCGGCGGCGAGGTGCAGTCCGGCGGACGTCGCAAGGCCGCGATCCTCGGCGATGTCTGCGAGGCGGTGATCGGCGCGATCTTTGTCGATGGCGGCCTGGATGCCGCGCGCGCCTTCATCGACCGCAACTGGCGCAAGCGGATGCTGAACTGGACCGGCCCGCTGCGCGACGCCAAGACGACGTTGCAGGAATGGGTCCAGGGCCGGGGCCTCGCGACCCCGAAATACGAGATTGCCGAGCGGAGCGGGCCTGACCACGCGCCGCATTTTACCGTTGAAGTGAAGATCGAGGGCATGCCCGCAGTCCTCGGTACGGGCCGTTCGCGGCGCGAGGCGGAGCAGAAGGCGGCGACTGCCGTGCTGCGCGCCCAGGGCGTATGGAGAGAAGAAACGAATGCCGTCTGAGTTGCCGCCCGAGTCGCCCGAAGTCGAGACCCCGCACGAGGGGCCGACCCGTTGCGGCTTCGTGGCCCTGATCGGCGCGCCGAATGCGGGCAAGTCGACGCTGCTCAACCAGCTCGTCGGGACGAAGATCTCGATCGTCACGCACAAGGTGCAGACGACGCGCGCCATCATGCGCGGCATCGCGCTTGAGGGCGCGTCGCAGATCATCTTCGTCGACACCCCCGGTATCTTCCAGCCGAAGCGCCGGCTGGACCGGGCGATGGTCGAGACGGCCTGGGGTGGCGCCAAGGATGCCGATCTGGTCTGCGTCCTGATCGACGCCGAGCGCTTCCAGAAGAGCGAGACGGCGCAGATCCTCGACAAGGTGGCGGCCGTCGGCCAGCCGAAGATCCTTGTTATCAACAAGATCGACACGGTGCCGCACACGGCGCTGCTGGAAATGGCGGCCAAGGCCAACCAGACCGTGAAGTTCGAGCAGACCTTCATGATCTCGGCGCTTCGCGGCCATGGCTGCGCCGACCTGATGTCCTATCTGGCGAAGCGCATCCCGGAAGGGCCGTGGCTCTATCCCGAGGACCAGATCTCGGATCTGCCGATGCGCAACCTCGCCGCCGAGATCACGCGCGAGAAGATGTTCCTGCGCCTGCACGACGAGCTGCCCTACCAGTCCACGGTCGAGACCGAGCTCTGGAAGGATCTGCCGGACGGGTCGACCCGCATCGAGCAGACCATCTATGTCGAGCGCGAGGGGCAGAAGAAGATCGTCATCGGCCACCGTGGCGAGACCATCAAGGCGATCTCGATGGCGGCGCGTACCGAGATCCAGGAGATGGCCGAGCGGCCGGTGCACCTGTTCCTGTTCGTCAAGGTTCGCGAAAACTGGGGCGATGATCCCGAGCGCTACCGCGAGATGGGGATCGAGTTCCCGCGCGGCTGAGGCGCCCTTGCGCCCAGAGGGCGCTGCATGACGATCAGCAGGAGGGGCGGCCCGCGCGCTCCTCCCGCAGCCGCCGCATGTAGTCGGCCAGTGTCCGGCCCTTCTCCGGCCGGAAGATCTCGTCGAGAATGTCGGCGCCCATGACCCTGTCGAGCCGGAACATGCGGAAATCCTCGCGCAGTTCGCACCAGGCCGTCGCGGTCCAGGCATGGCCCCAGGCTTCGATCGCCAGCGGCCGGATTGTTCGCTCCGTCTCGGCCTCGGCGGCGCTGCGATAGCTGAGCCGCATCTTGCGGCGCTGGCGGATGGCCTTGCGGAACAGCGCGAGTTGCGCGTTCGCCGCGGCGATCAGCCTGGGTGAATTGACCTGGACCGAGTCGCGCCAGATTTCGCCGCGATGCGCATCCGGCAGGACGGCGTCGATCTTCACCAGGGCCTCGCGCGCCGCCGCGGCCAGTTCCGGATCCGCCCAGGCCTCGACGAAACGAGCGCCGAGCGCCAGCCCCTCGAGCTCCGCCTGCGAGAACGCGAGCGGCGGCAGCAGCAGTGTGCCGCGCAGCACATAGCCGACGCCGCGCTCGCCCTCGATCGGTACGCCGGTCGCCACCAAGGCATCGATGTCGCGATAGACCGTCCGGACGGAGACCTCCAGCCGGTCGGCGATCTCCTGCGCCGTCCTGAGGCGGGCGCCGCGCAGGATCTGGACGATGTCGAACAGGCGGTCGGCGCGCCGCATGGGCTAGCCCGAATAGGCGACGGGATAATAGTCCCGCCGCAGCGAGGGCGGGTCGATCAGCGCGGAGAAGGCGGCCGCGTCGGGGCTCGCTGCGAGCCGCGCCTTGGCGGTCTGGGCCGAGGCACGGTCGAGCCAGTGGACGATCTCCGTGAAGCGACCATCCTCGGCCTTCGCGATGCTGCGCGCGAGAAAGCCGCGCTGCCGGCGCATGGCGCCCATCGCCTCGTCTGCGGCGCGGACGAACGCTCGCTCGTCGATCCCGGGGACGAGGAGATAGGAGCTGATTTCGAGCACGTTGCCGTTCATGACGCGACCCTCGCGAACAGATTTCATGCTGACAATCTAATCCTAGCCTACTGACAGCGTTGTGTCAGTTGGATGCAGGATCCTGACAGAAATGTTCTTGATATGTTCGGATCGCCTCAGCCGATCGTCCAGTCAACGAAGCGGCCATGGAAATCGGCGCGGCCGATCTCGCGTTCGTCGCCGCCCGGCCACGTCGTGAGGCGGACGCTGGCGCTGCCGCGCTGGCCGTCGGCTTCCATGCGCAGCCAGGCGAAGGGCGCGTCTGGCGTCGCCTGTTTCGCGGCGCGGTCGATGTTGGCGCGGATGGCCGCACGCGTCGCCTCAGGCAGATACTGCCACATCACGGAATGGGCGAGGACGCGGGTTCGGCCGGTTTGCGGTGGCGCCGTCAGGTGCAGCGCGGTCCAGGCGGCGGCATCCGCCCGCTCCACCCGCCATGGGGCTGCCGCCGCCACGTCGAGGGCGGCCTCGGCCCGGGCGAGGCGCTCGCTTTGATCGGCCCAGATATAGGCGAGCAGGCGTTCCCGGTCGTCCCGCGAGCCCGGATCGAGTGGGGTGATGTCGCATCCGCGGCGGCTCGCGACTTGAAGCGGCGCGTCCAGATCGGGCGCGACGCCGCGCCATTCCGAGCGGATCAGGACGCTGGAGCCCGGATCGCCCCAATGCGCGTCGGCAAGGGCGTATCGATAGCGATCGAAACCGAGATTGAGGCCCATGCTGGCGCCGATCTCGTGCCAGTCCAAGGGTAGCCCGAGCTGCTCGCCGAGCCGCAGCGCACCGCCGAGCATCACCGACGAGCGGGCGACCTCATTCGTCTGGGGCGGGCTGTCGAGCCAGTCGTGCAGGAAATCATCTTCGGCCGCGATGGCTGCTGCGATGGCGTCGCCGAGCGCGTCGGTGTCGGTCGAGACGGGCGGATAGACGGCGAGCAGCGCCGGCACGCGGCCGGCGCGTTTCAGGGCGTGGAACCCGGAGGC
>JAEWAD010000095.1 GCA_023391905.1 Pseudomonadota bacterium
GACCCGCACCCGCCGCGCCAAGCGGGCGCTGGCCGCGCGCGGCCTCGTCGAGGCGGTGACGTGGTCCTTCGTCGCCAAGCCGGTGGCCGAGGCCTTCGGCGGCGGCAAGCCGGAGCTGGCGCTCGCCAACCCGATCTCGACCGACATGTCGGACATGCGGCCGAGCCTGCTGCCGGGACTGCTTCTGGCGTCGCAGCGCAACGCCGACCGCGGCTTCGCCGATCTCGCTTTGTTCGAGGTCGGGCAGATCTTCCGCGGCATCAAGCCGGCCGACCAGCTGACAGCCGCGACCGGCATCCGCCGCAACACGGCGACAGTCAACGGCGCCGGCCGCCACTGGCAGGGCAAGGCGCCCGCCGTCTCGGTCTATGACGCCAAGGCGGATGCGCTTGCGCTTCTCGATGCGCTCGGCGCCCAGGTGGACAAGTTCCAGATCGTCGCCGGCGCGCCGTCCTGGTTCCATCCCGGCCGCTCGGGCACGATCCAGCTCGGTCCGCAGAACATCATCGGCTGGTTCGGCGAGCTGCACCCGACCGTGCTCGAGGCGCTCGACGTCGACGGCCCGCTGGTCGGCTTCGAGATCTTCCTCGACGCGATCCCCGCGCCGCGCGCTCGGCCGACCAAGACCAAGCCGCCGCTCGAGCTGGTGCCGTTCCAGCCGGTGACGCGTGACTTCGCCTTCGTCGTCGACCGCAATGTCGAGGCGGCGAAGCTGATCCGCGCCGCCCAGGGCGCCGACAAGGCGCTGATCTCTGGTGTTGCCGTGTTCGACGTGTTCGAGGGCGCGTCGATCGGCGCCGACAAGAAGTCGGTCGCGATCGAGGTCACGCTGCGGCCGACGCAGAAGACGCTGACGGACGAGGAGATCGACGCCGTCTCGACGAAGATCGTCGCCCAGGTCTCGAAGGCGACGGCGGGCGTGCTGCGCTCGTAAGCCTCTGCCTTTGAACGAAAAAAAGCCGCCCGGATGCGAGTCCGGGCGGCTTTCTTGTTGGGGGTGAGGGCGCCAGCGGCCTCCCGGCTCCGCCATCATCCTGAGGTGCTTCGCGCAGCGAAGCCTCGAAGGAGGATCCAGCGGAACACGCCGACATGCAGAGCAGGTCTGGAAGCCCGGCGAAATCGCCCCGTCAGAGCGCTCGCTGGACCCTCCTTCGAGGCCCGGCTTCGCCGGGCCCCTCAGGATGATGGCCGCGTTCGGGACAGGAGGACCGGCGAGCCATCGGCTCCCCAGGCGCGACCCATCGACCGATCTCCCTGCCCCAGTTTTCCGTGGATGCCGCGCGGCGAGAGTTGATAAGTTTATAATAGCATGATGTTATGTGAGCTGGCCGCCTCGACGTTCTGAGGCGGTCCTGCCGGAGACCGCATCGAGGAGGATGCCCCCGGTGGACAGGGAGGAAAACATGGAACGTACCGCCGAACGAGACTCCGGCCTCGAAGGATCCGGCCGCGCGCTGCGCGATCGGTTGACGCGGCTTGTCGCGGTCGGCGAGGTGGGCGTTCTGCTCGCGCTGATCGTGCTCGTCGCCTTTTTCTACATGATGGAGCCGGCGTTCCTGTCGGAGCGCAACATCCGCGCCATCCTGCGCGTCGTCTCCTTCATCGGCATCATCGCCATCGGCCAGACCATCCTGCTCGTCTGCGGCGAGTTCGACCTGTCGGTCGGTGCCGTCGCGGGCCTGTCGGCGGTCTGCAGCGCGAAATTGATGACCGCCCTCGCCCTGCCCGTGCCGCTGGCGCTTCTCGGCGGCGTGCTGGTCGGCGCTGGCATCGGACTGATCAACGGCCTCGTCGTGGTCAAGTTCAAGATCCCGGCCTTCATCCAGACGCTCGGCATGCTGTTCATCGGCCAGGGCCTGATCCAGGTCGTCACCAATGGCTACCCGGTCTATCCGCTGCCGCCGGTGATCAGCGACATCGGCTATGCCAGCATCATCTTCGGGCTCGGCTGGAGCTTCGTCTTCTTCGTGATCGCCGCGCTCGGGGCCGATTTCGTGCTTCGCCGCACCGTGCTCGGCCGCAACATGTACGCGACCGGCGGCAACCCCGAAGTCGCCCGCCTCGTCGGCATCGACACCAACCGCTACAAGATCGGCGCCTTCATGACGGTCGGCGCGCTCGCCGCCATCGCCGGCATGTTCGTCATGGCGGACCTTGCCTCCGGCACCACCTCGATCGGCAGCGGCTGGGAACTGAACGTCATCGCCGGTGTCGTCGTCGGCGGCGTCAGCCTGTTCGGCGGCGCCGGCACCATGGCCGGCGGCCTGATCGGCGTGCTGCTCTTGCAGGTCGTCACCAGCGGCCTCGTCGTCGTCGGCGTCAACGCCAACTGGCAGCAGATCGCGGTGGGCGTGATCATGGTCATGGCCGTCGGCCTCGACATCCTGCGCCGCCGCTTCTTCATCGCCGGATCCGGCGGCGCCCAGCCCGCCGCCACCACCGAGCCCGCCAGCAAGCCATCCTGAACACCCGTCAGGCCCCGGCCGGACGGCATGACGCCAAGCGCCTTCAAGCGAAGTCGACACCGGTTCGCGTGAAGAGAACGCGACCACCAAGGGAACCAGTCGAAAAGACCGCCACAAGGCGGTCAACCAGAGGGAGGACTACCAATGACCAACCGATTTTCCAGCCTGCTGAAATCCGCGCTGCTGGCCACCGTCGCCGTGACGGCCGGCCTCGCCGCCCTGCCCGAGGCCAGCCTCGCCGCCGGCAAGAACGTGCTCTGGGTCCAGCCCATGCGCGACCATCCGGTGCACCGCCTGATGCAGGCCGGCTTCCTGGAGAAGTGCAAGGAACTCGGCAATACCTGCGAGGTGGTCGGCAATCCGAGCTCGACCAACTATGACGTCTCGGCCTCGATCCCGCTCGCCGAGGCCGCCATGGCCCGCACCAAGTTCGACGCCATCGCCGTCTATGGCCCCGGCCCCGAGATCTTCCCGTTCATCGGCAAGCTCGGCAAGGAAGGCTTCCCGGTTGTCACCTGGCACGTGCTGCCGCCGGAGGGCTCGGTCGCCGGCCTCAAGGCCGCCGTCGGCGAGGACATCCCGTCGGCCGGCCAGTCGGCCGCCATCTCGATGGGCGAGAAGCTCGGCGGCAAGGGCGTGATCGCGCTCACCCAGGGCTCGTCCAACGACACCGAGAACGTCATGGCGGACTCGTTCCGCAAGACGATGGCCGAGCGCTTCCCCGAGGTGAAGATCCTCGACACCCAGATGGAAGGCTTCGAGCCGTCGGCCGCCGAGGCCAAGGCCGTGGCGTTGCTGCAGGGCAACCCGGACGTCGTCGCCGCCTTCTCGACCACGGGCAACGGCGCCCAGACCTGGTCCGGCGCGTCCCGCAAGGCCGACCGCCCGCTCGTCATCATCGGCATGGACTACATCCGCCAGAACCTCGACCTCGTGAAGTCGGGTGCCGTCTATGGCGTCGTCGCCCAGCCGCTCTACGAGGAAAGCGCCAAGACGGCCGAGCTCGCCAACGAGCTCGCCGAGGGCAAGGAAGTCCCGTACCTGAACCCGCTGCCGGCCGGCGTCATCACCGCGGGCGACCTCGACCCCTATTACGCGATGCTCGACCGCGCCGGCCAGTAAGGCCGGCTCCCGACTGACCCTCTCCCGCCCCGCGCGGGAGAGGGACTTGCTTGGCGAGGCAGGGGCCGGGTCGGAGGGAAGCGGGCTCCCACCTCTCCCTGAGGGAGAGGT
>JAEWAD010000102.1 GCA_023391905.1 Pseudomonadota bacterium
GCGCATCACCGTGCCCTTCATGGGGCGCGTGGTGACGACACCGTCGGCGATCTCCAGGAATAGCTCTGGCGAAACGGAAAGGATGGTCGCGTCGCCGAAGCCGACGATACCGCCATGCGCGACGGGCTGCCCCGCGCGCAACGCCGCGTAGAGCGAAAGCGGGTCGCCGCGATACTGGAAATCGACAGGGAAGGTGAGGTTGATCTGGTAGGCGTCGCCGTCGCGAAGATAATCGAGGATGCGGCCGACCTGCCGTCCATGCTCCGCCGCGTCGAGCGCCGGCCTGACGGCTTCGAGCGGTGCGGGCGGCGCCAGCGCGCCGAAATAAGCGTCGAGCGCGTCCGCGGTGATCCGCGCGGGCGCGGCGAACAGGCCGAACCACAGGAGGGGCAGGGCGCGTCCCTGGGGCAAGGACGCAGCCATCCGCTCGACCAGCGCATAGCCTAGTTCATAACTCGCAAAGCCCGCCGCATGCAGGCCGCGCGCCAGCCCGGCCTCGATCCGCGCCAATGCGGCCGCCACGTCCTCGGTGCGATCGCACCGCACGATCTCGACCGGATCGACATAGAGAAGCGCCTCGCCCTCGGCGCCAAGGCGATCTTCCAGAAGGACGAACGGACCGGCTGGGACGAGGGGCAGGGCGGGTGACATGGGGCGAGATCCGTGGTCTGGGGTCGCCACCGCTCCGGCAACCAAGGCGTTGCCCACGGCGCCAGCGGCGGACAAGGGGCCGACGATCTCTCCGATGTTTCCATCGACTTTTCAAGTCGTTGGCGCGCCCCTGTCCGAGCGGCCGGGAGGCACCTCGCCGCCATTCGCAATCAGGAGGCGGGAGCGAACCCAGGCCAATAGAAGGCGTCGCCGGTCGGGCGGGCACCGAAGATCGCCTGGCCGACTCGGACGACGTTCGCGCCCTCCTCGATCGCAACCTCGAAATCGCCCGACATGCCCATCGACAACTGCGTCAGGCCGGGATGAACGGCGATCGCGCGATCCCGCAGGTCGCGCAGCAGCCGGAAGCAGGCACGCACGCGTTCCATGTCGCTGCTGAAGATCGCGAGCGTCATGAGACCCCGCGGCTTGAGCCGCGGGTATTCGGACAGCCGCTCGACGAACGGCAGGAGCTCGTCGGGCTGCAGGCCATATTTGCTCTCTTCCGCCGACGTGTTGACCTGCACAAAGACGTCGAGGTCGCGGCCCTCCAACTCGAGCCGGCGGTTCAACTCCTCGGCCAGCCGGAAGCTATCGAGCGCATGGAACTCGCGGGCGAAGCGGACGAGATACTTCACTTTGTTCGTCTGCAGGTGGCCGATGATGCACCAGTGGATCGCGAGGTCCTCCAGGACAGCCCGCTTGTCGCGGGCCTCCTGGAGCTTGTTCTCCCCGAAATCGGAGATACCGGCGGCGTAGGCGAGGCGCAGGATGTGGGCCGGAACCGTCTTGGTGACGGGCATCAGGCGGACGTCATCGAGCGCCCGCCCTGAGCGCCGGCAGGCCTCCGCGATACGCTCTTGGACTGCCGCCAGGTTCGCCGCGAAAGCCTTCGCCGGATCGTCTCCGAACCGCGCGACATCCGCTGCCGAAAGCTCCGTCTTCAGGGATGGGCTCATCTCGCTGCGCTTCCCGAGTTGGGGTCAATAAGGGAGCGGGAAGCGCGCCACCAGCTGCCGCACCCGCGCATTGATCTGCGGCCGCTCCGCCTCGAGCGTGCCGCCACGGACGGAGCCCAGCGTCTCCAGCATCAGCCGGGCGATATCGCGATATTCGGCGGGCCCGAAGCCGCGCGATGTCCCGGCGGCGGATCCGACGCGAATTCCCGACGTCATCATCGGTGGCTCGGGGTCGTTCGGGATCGCGTTCTTGTTCAGCGTGATCCCCACCGTTTCCAGCGCCTTCTCCGCAACATTTCCCGTGATGCCGAAGGGGCGAAGATCCACCACCGCCAGATGGCAATCGGTGCCGTCCGACGTGATCTTCAGGCCGCCCCCGGCGAGGGCCTGCGCGAGGACGCGGCAGTTCTCGACGACAGCCCGCGCATAGACCGCGAACGACGGCTGCAGCGCTTCGCCGAACGCGACCGCCTTCGCGGCGATGACATGCATGAGCGGCCCTCCCTGAAGCCCGGGGAAGGTCGCCGAATTGATCTTCTTCGCCACGGCGGCGTCGTTGGTCAGCACGAAGCCGCCGCGCGGCCCGCGCAAGGTCTTGTGCGTCGTCGAGGTGACAACGTCGGCGAACGGCACGGGCGAAGGGTAGACGCCGCCGGCGACGAGCCCGGCGAAATGGGCCATGTCGACCATCAGGATGGCGCCCACTTCATCGGCGATCTCCCGGAAACGCGCAAAATCGAGCGTGCGCGGATAGGCGGAGCCACCGGCGATCAGAAGCTTCGGCCGATGCCGCCGCGCCTGCTGCGCCACCTCGTCCATGTCGATCCGATGGGTATGCGGATCAACGCCGTAGCTGACGACGTTGAACCAGCGCCCGGACAGATTGACGGGCGCGCCATGGGTCAGATGGCCGCCGGCCCGGAGGTCGAGACCGAGAATCGTGTCGCCCGGCTGGAGCAGCGCCAGGAAGACCGCCTGATTGGCCTGGCTGCCGGAATGCGGCTGGACATTGGCATGGGCGCTGCCGAACAGCTGCTTCACGCGCTCGATCGCCAGATCCTCGAGGACATCGACATAGGCACATCCGCCATAGTAGCGGCGATGCGGATAGCCCTCGGCATATTTGTTGGTGAGCACGGAGCCCTGCGCATCGAGCACGGCCTGGCTGGCGAAATTCTCCGAGGCGATCAGTTCGATGGAGTCGCGCTGGCGGACCCGCTCGAGGCCGATCGCGCGGGCTACCGCCTCGTCGGCAATATCCAGGCCGGCGGCGCTCACGCCCGCGCGACCCACCCTCTGCGACCCTAGCGGCGCGACCGACACGTCCATCGCGGAACTCCTTGAAAGCACTGACACGTTGAAGATGACCGCCCGGACAGGCGCGGCGATCGTTGTCAGCACCTAACATGGATGTGGTCTGCCAACCCCTTCCACTTATCCGGTGATGCCCAGACCATTTGCGTGGATCCCATCCATGGCGACAGCCCCCTGACATGTCGCCTCAAGCCATCAGAGCGAACGCGTCCATCAGGATGAACGTACCCTCCTGCCTCTGGTGCGCATTGATCAGCGGCACCAGGCGTCGGAAGTGCTCCGTTGCGCAGTGGAAGTCGAGGGCGGCGCGGTCCGGCCACGTCTCTATGAAAATGAAGTGCCCGGTGTCGCTCTGATCGACGAACAGATCATAGGTCAGGCAGCGCGCTTCCTGGCGCGTCAGCGCCACGAGCTCGCGATAGAGCGGCGCCACGATGTCGACCGCCTCGGGGCGAATGAAGTCTTCGGCGATGACCTTCAGCATGGAATCTCCCTCGCTTGGGTTGGGCTTGCCCGGGCTTGTTCATGATATGTTCCGGATTGTCTAGCGGCGCCTTCCAACGCGATCCATGTCGCGGCAAGCAGCAGCAGACAGCCACCCCGATAGCGGACAGGGGGCCGCTAGCTGCGCTTCACGGTCCGAAATGCCTGCGCCAGGCGGAGCACCGCTGCTTCGAGCTCGGCCGGCGTATAGGCCGCGAAGCCCATGAGGAAGCCAGCCCTGCCATCGCCGCTCGCATGCAGCCCCGACAGGCCGAGCAGCTCGATGCCGACGCGCCGCGCCGCGTCGATGGCGGCCCGCTCCTGAAGCCCGCCGGTCAGCAGACAGGGCATCTGCAATCCGCCGATGGGAACGCGCGGCTCGACGAAATCGCAGAGATGCTTGCCGACGAGCTTCACGAGAACATCGAGCCGGTCGGCATAGATGCCGCGCATCGTGCGGACATGCGCCCCGAAATGCCCGCCCTCCATGAACCGCGCCAGCGTCAGCTGCGCCATCGAGGCCGTATGGCCGTCGAGGAGCGTGCGCGCCACGGTCATCGGCTTGACCAGATGCGGCGGCAGGATGACGTAGCCGATCCGCAGGCCCGGAAAGAGGGATTTGGTGAAGGTGCCGATGTAGATCGTCCGGTCATGCGGATCGAGGCCCTGCACGCAGGCCGTCGGCTTGCCGGCATAGTGGAACTCGCTGTCGTAATCGTCCTCGATGATCCAGCCCTGATGCCGGGCCGCCCATTCGATCAGCGCCAGCCGGCGGTCCAGCGTCAGCGTCACCCCAGTCGGGAACTGGTGCGAGGGGGTGAGGAAGACCGCCCTCGCCCGGCGCGGG
>JAEWAD010000130.1 GCA_023391905.1 Pseudomonadota bacterium
GTCCTGCTCGGCTCGCTGAACGATCCCGGATTCCTGAAGACGGCGGCAATGAAGAAGGGCGGCCGACAGATCCCGATCTTCATCGGCCATGGCAGCCGCGACCCGATCATCGACTGGAAGACGCAGCAGTCGTTCTTCGACCAGGTCCGCAAGAAGTCGCCCGGCTATCCGATCCAGTTCGTGCTGTTCCAGAGTGGCAACCACGGCACGCCGATCCGCATGACCGACTGGCGCGAGACGCTGAACTGGATCCTGGAGTCCGGGGGCAATTAGCCGCTCGTCCCGGTCGGCGGAAGTGCCCTACCCCTTCAGCTCGCCCCCCTGCCGCTCGGCCTCGTCGCGCGCCATGTGGTCGGCGAGCAGGGTCTCGATCCGTGCGAGAATGGTGCGAAGCTCGCCGCTGCGCAGCTGCTCGACCTTGTCGTGCAGCGCCATGATCTCGATCTCGGACTTCAGGTTGACCTCGTAGTCGTGCTGCGCCGCGAGCCGGTCCTTATCGGCCTGGCGGTTCTGCGACATCATGATGACCGGCGCCTGCAGGGCCGCGACCATCGACAGCACGAGGTTGAGGAAGACATAGGGATAGGGATCGAAGCCGCCGCTGCCCCAGCGGGTCAGGACGAAGGTGTTCAGCCCGGTCCAGCCGAGGATCACGATGGCGAAGCCGATGATGAAGGCCCAGGAGCCGCCGATCGCGGCGACACGGTCGGCCAGACGGTCGCCGAAGGTGAGCTGCTGGTAGAACTCGGCGTTGATGTCGCGCGCGACATGCGTGCGGGTCGCCACCTTCTCGAGCAGCCGGCGATCGCTCGCCGACAGCACCTCTGGGCCGTCGGCGAGGAGACGTTCACACAGATCGCGGATCGCCGCGTCCGACATCGGGGCTCAGATCTGGCCCTGGAAGGTGTTGCACTGGTTCAGGTCGCCGGTCTTGTAGCCGCGATCGAACCAGGTCCGGCGCTGGGCCGAAGTGCCGTGCGTGAAACTCTCGGGCACGACCACGCCCTGGGTGCGCTTCTGGATGGCGTCGTCGCCGATCTGCGTCGCGGCGTTCAGCGCCTCGTCGATGTCGCCGGCCTCCAGCATGCCCTTCTGGTCGGTCCGGTTGGCCCAGACGCCGGCATAGCAGTCGGCCTGCAGCTCGACGCGGACCGACATGGCGTTGGCCTCCTCGCGGCTCATCGAGCGGCGCATCTCGTTGAACTTCGGCAGGATGCCGGTCAGGTCCTGGATGTGATGGCCGACTTCGTGCGCGATCACATAGGCCTGGGCCATGTCGCCCGGGGCGCCGAAGCGGCGCTTCAGCTCGTCATAGAAGGCGAGGTCGATATAGACCTTCTTGTCGAGCGGGCAATAGAACGGGCCGGAGGCGGAGCTGGCGCTGCCGCAGGCCGAGCGCGTCATGCCGGAGAAGAGCACCAGCGGCGTCGGCTGGTAGGTTTCTCCGGCCGACTTGAAGATGTCGTCCCAGACGTCCTCGGTGCTGCCGAGCACCTTGGCGACGAAGGCCTTGCCCTCGTCGTCGATGCCGCCGCCCGTCTGCTGCGGCGCGGACTGCTGGTAGCTGGTGTCGTAGCCGCCACCGCCGCCCGTCACCATCGAGAGCATCTGCAGTGGGTTGATGCCGAACACCAGCCAGCCGATGCCGACGATGACGGCAATGGTGACGAGGGAGCCGCCCTTGAGCGGAATGCCGCGCCCGCCCATGCCGGCCGGTCGGAAGCCGCCACCAAGGCCGCCCGAACTGCCGCGTCGATCCTCGACATTGTTGCTTTCGCGCTGATCACCGAGCCGCATCCACCCTACTCCATGATCGCCCGGCTTCATGACGCCCGGCGGATTCCGTTGCTATGAAACTAGTCCCGGCGCGGTCCGCCCGCCAGTGACTGTAGAACCCTCCGTGACATGCAGGGGTTCCCCCGTCCCGCCTTTTCCCCTATAAGCCCGCTCTAGCCTTACAACGAGCCTTACACGCCCCCTGCTTGACGGCCCGCGCGGACTGCCGCGCCGGGCTTTTTGCTACGCGCGAGACGAAATTGCCGAAACGTACAGATATCCAATCGATCCTCATCATCGGCGCCGGCCCCATCATCATCGGCCAGGCCTGCGAGTTCGACTATTCCGGCACCCAGGCCTGCAAGGCCCTGAAGGACGAAGGGTATCGAATCATCCTCGTGAACTCCAATCCGGCGACGATCATGACCGATCCGGATCTGGCGCACGCGACCTACATCGAACCGATCACGCCCGAGATCGTCGCCAAGATCATCGAGAAGGAGCGCCCCGACGCGCTGCTCCCGACGATGGGCGGCCAGACGGCGCTGAACTGCGCGCTGTCGCTGAAGAAGATGGGCGTGCTCGACAAGTTCAACGTCGAATTGATCGGCGCCACGGCGGAAGCGATCGACAAGGCCGAGGACCGCGAGCTGTTCCGCGACGCGATGACGAAGATCGGGCTGGAGACGCCACGTTCGCGGCTCGCCCATTCGCTCGCCGAGGCCCTGCCCGCGCTGGAAGAGATCGGCCTGCCGGTCATCATCCGCCCGTCCTTCACGCTGGGCGGCACCGGCGGCGGCATCGCCTACACGCGCGAGGAATTCATCGAGATCGTCGAAAGCGGTGTCGACGCCTCTCCGACCGACGAAGTGCTGATCGAGGAATCGGTGCTCGGCTGGAAGGAGTATGAGATGGAGGTTGTCCGCGACAAGAAGGACAACTGCATCATCATCTGCTCGATCGAGAACATCGATCCGATGGGCGTCCACACGGGCGATTCGATCACCGTCGCGCCGGCGCTGACGCTGACCGACAAGGAATACCAGATCATGCGCGACGCCTCGCTGGCGGTCCTGCGCGAGATCGGCGTCGAGACCGGCGGCTCGAACGTGCAGTTCGCCGTCAACCCGGCCGATGGCCGGCTGATCGTCATCGAGATGAACCCGCGCGTGTCGCGCTCCTCGGCGCTCGCCTCCAAGGCGACCGGCTTCCCGATCGCCAAGGTCGCGGCCAAGCTCGCCGTCGGCTACACGCTCGACGAGCTCGAGAACGACATCACCGGCGGTGCCACGCCGGCTTCGTTCGAGCCGACGATCGACTACGTCGTCACCAAGATCCCGCGCTTCGCCTTCGAGAAGTTCCCGGGCGCCTCGCCGGTCCTGACCACCGCGATGAAGTCGGTCGGCGAGGTCATGGCGATCGGCCGCACCTTCCAGGAATCGCTGCAGAAGGCGCTGCGCGGCCTGGAGACCGGCCTTTCCGGCCTCGACGAGATCGAGATCCCCGGCCTCGGCCAGGGCGACGACGCCAACGCCATCCGCGCCGCCATCGGCACGCCGACCCCCAATCGTCTGCTGCAGGCGGCCCAGGCCATGCGCCTCGGCATCTCCGTCGAGCAGGTGCATGACATCTGCAAGATCGACCCGTGGTTCCTGAAGGAAATCAAGGGCATCATCGACACCGAGCTGAAGATCCGCATGCATGGCCTGCCGAAGAAGGCCGGCAGCTTCCGTCGCCTCAAGGCGATGGGCTTCTCGGACCAGCGGCTTGCCAACCTGACCGGCAAGACCGACACCGAGGTCAAGGCTCTGCGCACCGGCCTGGGCGTCCACCCCGTCTACAAGCGCATCGATACCTGCGCGGCCGAGTTCGCCTCGCCGACGCCCTACATGTACTCGACCTACGAGGCGCCGTTCAGCGGCGCCCCGGTCAGCGAGGCCGAGCCGTCGGACGCCAAGAAGGTGATCATCCTCGGCGGTGGCCCGAACCGGATCGGCCAGGGCATCGAGTTCGACTATTGCTGCTGCCATGCCGCCTTCGCGCTGAAGGATGCCGGCTATGAAGCGATCATGATCAACTGCAACCCGGAAACGGTGTCGACCGACTACGACACCTCGGACCGGCTCTATTTCGAGCCGCTGACCGCCGAGGACGTGCTGGAGATCATCCGCGTCGAGCAGTCGAACGGCACGCTGCATGGCGTGATCGTCCAGTTCGGCGGCCAGACGCCGTTGAAGCTCGCCGCGGCGCTCGAGGAGGCCGGCGTGCCGATCCTCGGCACTTCGCCCGACGCGATCGACCTCGCCGAGGACCGCGACCGCTTCTCCAAGCTCCTGAACAAGATCGGCATCCGCCAGCCCAAGAACGGCATCGCCTACTCGGTCGAGCAGGCCCGCCTGGTCGTCGCCGACCTCGGCTACCCGCTCGTCGTGCGCCCCTCCTACGTGCTCGGCGGCCGCGCGATGCAGATCATCCGCGACGACGACACGCTGTCGGACTACCTGCTCGGCACGCTGCCCGAGCTGGTGCCGGCCGAGGTCAAGGTGCGCTACCCGAACGACAAGACCGGCCAGATCAACACGCTGCTCGGCAAGAACCCGCTGCTGTTCGACCGCTACCTCTCCGACGCGACCGAGGTCGACGTCGACGCGCTGTCCGACGGCAAGACCGTGTTCATCGCCGGCATCATGGAGCACATCGAGGAGGCGGGCATCCATTCGGGCGACAGCGCCTGCTCGCTGCCGCCCCATTCGCTCTCCGCCGAGACGATCGCCACCCTCGAGGAGCAGACGCGCAAGCTGGCTCTGGCGCTCGAGGTCGGCGGCCTGATGAACGTGCAGTACGCGATCAAGGACGGCGACATCTACGTGCTCGAAGTGAACCCGCGCGCCTCGCGCACGGTGCCCTTCGTCGCCAAGACGATCGGCAAGCCGATCGCCAAGATCGCCGCCCGCGTCATGGCCGGTGAGAGCCTCGACGGCTTCGACCTGACCGCGGCGCGCCGCGACCATATCGCCGTCAAGGAAGCCGTGTTCCCGTTCGCCCGCATCCCCGGCGTCGACACGCTGCTCGGCCCGGAGATGCGCTCGACCGGCGAGGTCATGGGCCTCGACTACGACTACGCCGTGGCCTTCGCCAAGTCGCAGCTCGGCGCCGGCAGCGCGCTGCCGACCGGCGGCACGGTGTTCGTCTCGATGCGCGACGCCGACAAGGCGGGGATCGTGGACTCGATGCGCCGCCTCGAGGCGCTCGGCTTCAAGATCATCGCCACCACCGGTACGCAGCGCTTCCTGGCGGAACAGAGCATTGCCTGCGCCAAGATCAACAAGGTGCTGGAAGGCCGGCCGCACATCGTCGACGCGATCAAGAACGGCGAAGTGCAGCTCGTGTTCAACACGACCGAGGGCGCCCGCGCGCTCGGCGACAGCCGTTCGATGCGCCGCGCCGCCCTGCTCCAGAAGGTGCCCTACTACACGACGCTCGCGGGCGCCGTCGCCGCCTCGCTCGGCATCGAGGCCTACAAGACCGGCACACTGGAAGTCAGGCCGCTGCAGGCCTATTTTGAGCCGGCCTGATCTCGTTTGTAATCCCTTGCGGGCCGAATACTCGGTCCGCAAGCGTCCCCCTTGCGCTTGCCGCATTCGTGGACGACACTCGAAGGCTCATTTTGCCGGATAAGGCATGCGGACGGGGCCGACGGCCGATGTGACGGCCGGTGCCCCACCGGATCTGGAAATCAGGAGCTGGTGCTTTCGGGCACCGGCGCCTGAATTATTGTGCCCCGGCCGGTTTCGGAACGGGGTCAAGAAGGAAGAAAAGGCCAGAAAGACCATGGAAAAGGTTCCGATGACCGTGGCCGGTCATGCGGCTCTCGAAGTGGAGCTGAAGCGTCTGACCTCGGAAGAGCGCCCGCGCATCATCGCGGCGATCTCGGAAGCGCGCGCGCATGGCGATCTCTCGGAGAACGCCGAATATCATTCGGCCAAGGAAGCGCAGAGCCACAATGAGGGCCGCATCGCGGAACTCGAGGACAAGCTGTCGCGCGCCGAGATCATCGACGTCACCAAGCTTTCCGGCGACACGATCAAGTTCGGCGCCACGGTGAAGCTGGTCGACGAGGACACCGAGGAAGAGCGGATCTACCAGATCGTCGGCGACCTCGAGGCCGACGTCCGCTCCGGCCGCATCTCGATCTCGTCGCCGATCGCGCGCGCCCTGATCGGCAAGGGCCCCGGCGACACCGTCGCCGTCACCGCCCCCGGCGGCGAGCGTTCCTACGAAGTCCTCGAAGTGGCCTTCCGCTAAGCCTCGGGGCGGCTTGGCCGCCCGAGCATTCTAACAAGCACCGGCGCGCCAGCACCGGTGCTTTTTGCTGTCCGGGGCTGACGTTCATCCACTCGGCATTGGCCGCTTCATTCCGCGGTCAGGTTTCCGGAGAACGCGGAGCCCCTACTCGATCGGGACCAGCGGCTCGTCCTTGACGCGGCGGATGGTGAGCGTGGTGCGGACGCTGGCGACGTTGGCGGCGGCGGTCAGCTCCTCGACGAAGGCCTGGAACGCCTTCAGCGTCGGAGCGACGCATTTCAGGATGAAATCCGCCTCGCCCGACAGCATGTAGCATTCGCGCACGATCGACCAGTTCCGGACCCGGGCGCCGAACGCGGCGAGATCCGCCTCGGCCTGGCTTGAAAGGCCGATCATCGCGAAGGCGGTGACGTCGTAGCCGAGCGCCCCCTCGTCGACGAGGGCGCGATAGCCCTGGATGATGCCGGCCTCCTCCAGCGCACGCATGCGCCGCAGGCAGGGAGGTGCCGAGATGCCGGCCCGGCGCGCCAGCTCCACATTGGTGATGCGACCGTCGGCCTGCAGTTCCTTCAGGATCTTCCAGTCGATCGCGTCTAGACGGGCTTTCACTCGGGCCTCGCGGTTGGGTCGGAACTCAATGTGAACCAGGGCAGCGCCGGTTGGGAACCGGATCAGATCCTCTACCACGAAAGAAAGCCGGGGACGCCGGTCGGCAATCGGATATAGGAGTCTGGCCGATATGCCATGATTCGGAAACAATTGTTGGCGAGAACGCACAGGACCGCATAGCTCCGATGATTGCATGCGCTCCGCTCATCCCTCCAGAGTCGCAGCCCTTCAAAAGCATGCGCCTCGACCTTATGTCTGGTGCCACCATGCAGCACGCCAAGCTCATCATCGTCGGATCCGGCCCTGCCGGCTACACCGCCGCCATCTATGCCGCGCGCGCCATGCTCGAGCCGATGCTGATCGCCGGCGTCCAGCCGGGCGGCCAGCTCACCATCACCACCGATGTCGAGAACTATCCGGGCTTCGCCGACGTCATCCAGGGCCCCTGGCTGATGGAACAGATGCGCGCCCAGGCAGAGCATGTCGGCACCAAGATGGTCTCCGATCACATCGTCGAGGCCGACCTGTCGCAGCGCCCGTTCATCCTGAAGGGTGATTCCGGCGAGATCTACGCCGCCGACACGCTGGTGATCGCCACCGGCGCGCAGGCGAAGTGGCTCGGCATCGACAGCGAGCAGAAATTCAAGGGCTTCGGCGTTTCCGCCTGCGCCACCTGCGACGGCTTCTTCTATCGCGACAAGAACGTCGTGGTGGTCGGCGGCGGCAACACGGCGGTCGAGGAAGCGCTCTATCTGGCGCATATCGCCAAGAAGGTGACGCTCGTCCATCGCCGCGACCATTTCCGCGCCGAGCGCATCCTGCAGAACCGCCTCATGAACATGGACAATGTCGAGGTGGTCTGGGACACGGTCGTCGACGAGGTACTCGGCAAGACCGGCTTCCCGCCGTCTGTCACGGGCGTCCGGCTGCGCAATGTCGTGACCGGCGAAGTGAGCGAGCGCGAGACGCATGGCGTGTTCGTGGCGATCGGCCACGCGCCGGCGGTCGAGATCGTCAAGGGCCAGCTCGACCTGAAGCCCTCCGGCTATATCTGGACGGCGCCGGATTCGACGGCGACGAGCGTGCCGGGCGTGTTCGCCGCCGGCGACGTCACGGACGAGACGTTCCGGCAGGCCGTCACCGCGGCCGGCCAGGGCTGCATGGCGGCGCTCGAGGCCGAGCGCTGGCTGGCGATCAACCCGGTTGCTGTGGCCGAGACCGCCGCCGCCGCCGAATAAACCTCAGGCTGGTGGTGCGGAGGGGGCCGTCCGACGATGGACTGGGACAAGCTGAGAATTTTTCATGCCGCCGCGCAGGCGGGCTCGTTCACCCATGCCGGCGAGGCGCTGGGGATGAGCCAGTCGGCCGTCAGCCGCCAGGTCGGCGCGCTGGAACATGACCTTGGCGTTCCCCTCTTCCACCGCCATGCGCGCGGCCTGATCCTCTCCGAACAGGGCGAGTTGCTCTACCGCACGTCGCAGGACGTGATGCAGAAGCTCGAGGGCGTGCGCATCCGCCTGACGGATTCCCGCGAGAAGCCGACCGGCACGCTGCGGATCACGACGACGGTGGCGCTCGGCTCGACCTGGCTGACCCAGCGCATCAACGAGTTCGTCGACCTGCATCCGGACCTGAACCTGCACCTGATCCTCGACGACCAGGAACTCGACCTGACCATGCGCCAGGCCGACGTGGCGATCCGTCTGCGCCAGCCGGTGCAGCCGGACCTGATCCAGCGCCGCCTGTTCACCGCGCACTATCACGTCTACGCGGCGCCTTCCTATGTCGAGCGCTTCGGCAAGCCCGAGACGCTGGACGACCTCGACAACCATCGCATCGTCACCTTCGGCGTGCCCGTGCCGCCGAACATCCGCGACGTCAACTGGCTCGAGATCGCCGGTCGTTCGACCGACAATCCGCGCGAGCCGATCGTGCGCATCAACAACATCTACGCCATCAAGGCGGCGGTCGAGCGCGGCACCGGCATCGCCATCCTGCCGGACTACATGCTGGAAGAAGGCTCGACGCTGGTGAAGCTGATGCCGGAAGCCCAGGTGCCGAGCTTCCCGACCTATTTCTGCTATCCGTCCGAGCTCAAGAATTCGGCACGCGTGACCGCGTTCCGCGATTTCATGCTCGCCAAGGCGCAGAACTGGCAATTCTGACGGGGCCCTGCCGCCACGAAAGGCACAGGATTGTGACAGGGCCCGGTGCGAAACGGCGTACCATCCGCTCCTGAATGGCGCCCATTCCAGATTTGCCGAATATCGCAGAAATTAATTCCGAATCGCCCGTAAATTCCCTGGAATTTGCGGGCGATTTTGAATCACACGACATCAAATTTGCGTCATATCAAAATTGCATAGCAGAAATGCACCTCTGCCGGTTGATTAGGCAGCCTGACCAATCCATATAGGTAATCAGTTGATGCGTTGGGCCTCTCGCTCCCTCCTCCCTGCGACGGGTTCGACCTCAGCTGTTCCCCTCTGGAAGGTGTTTGCTGCGCATTTCCCTGCCGCAGCAACAAAGACTTAGCCGGGCCTCGCAAGAGTGCCCGGCCTTTTCTTTTGTAAAGCATTTTACCAGCGGCCCCGGCCACCGATCTGCCCACCAATCAGGCATGCCTACATAAAGAGCGGCTCGCTCTCCATGCCCTTGTAAAGCCCGGCCACGAACTCGCCATAGCCGTTGTAGATCCGCGTCGGGATGCGCTCGTTGGTGCCGATCACGGTCTCCGACGCCTGGCTCCAGCGCGGATGCGGCACGTCCGGGTTCACATTCGCCCAGAAGCCGTATTCCGACGATTGCAGCTGCTGCCAGAAATTGATCGGCCGCTCCTCGACGAAGCTCACCTTGACGATCGACTTGACCGACTTGAAGCCGTATTTCCACGGCGTGTGCAGGCGGATCGGAGCGCCCATCTGCTTCAACAGCGGCTTGCCGTAGACGCCTGTCACCATGAAGGCGAGCTCGTTGTTCGCTTCCGCCATGGAGAGGCCCTCGACATAGGGCCAGGGATAGAAGGGCTGGTTCTGGCCGGGCGCCATCGCCGGATCCAGGAACGTCTCCATGCGGATGTATTTCGCGCCCGAGAGCGGCTTCGCATAGGCGACGAGATCGGCGAGCGGGAAGCCGGTCCAGGGCACGGTCATCGACCAGGCCTCGACGCAGCGATGGCGATAGAGGCGCTCCTCGAGCTTCATCGCCTTCAGGAGGTCGTCGATGTCGACGGTCTTCTCGGCCTCGACCAGGCCGCCGAACTGGATCGTCCACGGCCGGATCTTCAGCGCCTGCGCCGCGTCGGCGAGATCCTTGTCGGTGCTGTATTCGTAGAAATTGTTGTAGTGCGCGTTGATCTTCTCGGGCGTGACGTCGCGCTCGATCGTGTAGCGGGGATTGCGCTTGGCCGGATAGAGCCCGGCGCTCGGATCGGCATCCCCGGCGGCACGGGCAAGGCCCGGCAGGGCGGCCGCGGCGAGGCCGAAGCCGCCGGCGGCGAGGATCTCGCGACGATTGAGAAAGATGGATTCGGGGGTGGCGCGGCTTTCGGGAATTTCCCAGCCCCGTGTGCGGCGAATGAGCATGTTCGACTCCAATCCGGTAGGCGGCCTGCGCGCAAGATACGTAAGCAGCAGCCGAAAAGGCTTCAAATCAATTCGCCGCGCCTGCCATCGCCGCCGGGAACGGGTCGCCGATCGATCGGGACGCTTGCCATCATGCGCCTCGCGGACTAGGTTCCGCGCCGCATAAATCCCTTATGTTTTCCACTTTCGGAGCCCCAAATGGCCTTCCTCGCTGATAGCCTCGCCCGCATCAAGCCGTCCGCGACCATCGCGGTCACGAACAAAGCGCGCGAGCTGAAAGCGGCTGGCCGGGACGTGATCGGCCTCGGCGCCGGCGAGCCCGACTTCGACACGCCGGAGAACATCAAGGAAGCCGCCATCCAGGCGATCCGCGAAGGCAAGACCAAGTACACCGCCGTCGACGGCATTCCCGAGCTCAAGGCCGCCATCGCCGCCAAGTTCAAGCGCGAGAACAACCTGACCTACGCCCCGAACCAGATCACGGTCGGCACGGGCGGCAAGCAGGTGCTGTACAACGCGCTGATGGCGACGCTGAACCCCGGCGACGAGGTCATCATCCCGGCCCCCTACTGGGTGTCCTATCCGGAGATCGTGGCGCTCGGCGGCGGCACGCCGGTCGAGATCGTCGGTCCGCAGTCGACCGGCTTCAAGATCGGCCCGGAGGCGCTCGAGGCGGCCATCACGCCGAAGACCAAGTGGCTGATCCTCAACTCGCCGTCGAACCCGACCGGCGCCGGCTACACGCGCGCCGAACTCCGCGCGCTCGCCGACGTGCTGCTCAAGTATCCGCATGTCTGGATCATGACCGACGACATGTACGAGCACCTCGTCTTCGACGGTTTCGAGTTCGCGACGATCGCCGAGGTCGAGCCCAAGCTCTATGACCGCACGCTGACCGTGAACGGCGTCTCGAAGGCCTATGCCATGACCGGCTGGCGCATCGGCTACGCCGGCGGCCCGGTCGAGCTGATCAAGGCGATCGGCACGATCCAGTCGCAGTCGACGTCGAACCCCTCCTCCGTCTCGCAGTGGGCGGCGGTCGAGGCGCTGAACGGTCCGCAGGACTACATCCCGGAGAACGCCGAGATCTTCAAGAAGCGCCGCGACCTCGTCGTCTCGATGCTGAACCAGGCGAACGGCATTGTCTGCCCGAACCCGGAAGGTGCGTTCTACGTGTTCCCGTCCTGCGCCGGCACGCTCGGCAAGACGACGGCCGGCGGCAAGCTGCTGAAGACCGACGAGGACTTCGTCACGGCGCTGCTGGAAGAGGAAGGCGTCGCCGTCGTCCAGGGTTCGGCCTTCGGTCTGGCGCCCTATTTCCGCATCTCCTACGCGACCTCGACCGAGGCGCTGGAAGAGGCCTGCACGCGCATCCAGCGCTTCTGCGGCAACCTCCGCTGAGTTCCGCGGGTCGCGATCCCGCGACAAACAGGACGGCCGCTTCCGGGCGGCCGTCTTCGAAGCAGCCACCAAACCTCCTGCCGGGATGATGCCCATGCTGTCGCTCGACCATGTCTCCATCGTGGTGACCGATCTCGATCGTTCGACCCGCTTCTACGAGGAGATGTTCGGGCTCGAGCGCGTGCCGCGCCCGGCCTTCAGCATTCCCGGCACATGGCTCGCCTGCGGGCCGCTGCAGATCCATCTGGTGCTCAACACCGATGGCACCTTCCGCACGCGCGCCGGCATCGACAATGGCGACGTCCATTTCGCCTTCCGCACCGACGATTTCGACGGCGTGCTCCGGCACCTGACGGAACGCGGCTTCGACGAGCACGCGCCGGCCGATGCGGAGAATCACCTCTACGTGCTGCGCAACGGCCGCGCCGGCTTCCCGCAGCTCTACCTGCTCGATCCCGACCGCAACATCATCGAGATCAACGGCGCCCCGCTCCGCGGCTGAGCCGGCACAGCTTTGATCCGCGCCTGACTTCGTCTATGCACGAGGGGGAAACGCGGACGGGGCAATGACCACCAACAGCCTGGCACTTCTCTTCTCGTTGCTGCACGTCGTCCTCGCAGGCGGCGTAACGGTGCACGCGCTGCTGACGCGCCTCAATCCGCAATCGACCATCGCCTGGATCGGCCTCGCCTGGCTGTCGCCCTATATCGGGCCGCTGCTCTACATCATGTTCGGCGTCAACCGGGTGCGCCGCAAGGCGATCAAGCTGTCGGACCAGGGCGACGATGTCGACGCGCCCGCCTCCCGCTTCGCCCTGGCGCCCGAGGACGTCGCGCACGGCGCCGACGAGCATCTCGAGCCGCTGGCGAAATTCGGGCTCCGGATCACGGGCCGGCCGCTCCTGGCCGGCAACACGATCACGCCGCTGGTCGACGGCGACGCCGCCTATCCCGAGATGATCCGCGCCATCGACGCCGCGGAACAGAGCGTCGGCATCTCCGGCTACATCTTCCATGACGATCGCGGCGGCGCGCCGATCATCGACGCGCTGATCGCCGCGCATGGGCGCGGCATCGCCGTGCGCGTGCTGCTCGACGGCATCGGCGGCGGCTATCTGAAGAACGCGGCCTATCAGCGGCTGCTCGCCGCCGGCGTCCCGGTCGCGCGCTTCCTGCATGAAGTCGCCCCCTGGAAGATGTCGTTCATCAATCTCAGGAACCACAAGAAGGTCATGGTGACCGACGGTCGCCACGGCTTCACGGGCGGCATGAACATCAGCGCCGGCAACCTTTTCCGGATCATCGACATTCCCGTCCTGCATGCCGTGCAGGACGTGCATTTCCGCGTCGAGGGCCCGGTGGTCGCCCATCTGATGGAGACCTTCGCCGAGGACTGGGCGTTCACGGTCGACGAGGTCCTCGATGGGCCGCAGTGGTTCCCGGAGCTCGGCGCCACCGGCTCGATCCCTGCCCGCGGCATCGCCAGCGGCCCGGATGAGGACAACGAGAAGCTGATGTGGACCATGGCGGCCGCGATCGCGCGCGCCGAGCGGCGGATCCGCATCGTGACGCCCTATTTCTTGCCCGACGAGCGGATCAACTCGCAGCTTGCGCTGGCGGCGCTGCGCGGCGTCTCGGTCGAGCTCCTCATCCCCGGCCGCTCCGACCAGCGCTACATGGACTGGGCGATGAACGGCTCGCTGTCGCCGCTGATCCGCGCCGGCGTGATGGTCAGCCGGGCCGACCCGCCCTTCGACCACTCCAAGCTGATGACGGTCGACGGCGCCTGGGCGATGTTCGGCAGCGCCAATTGGGACGCGCGCAGCCTGCGGCTCAACTTCGAGTTCAACGTCGAGGCCTATGACGTGCATTTCGCCGACAAGATCGACGCGCTGATCGACGCCAAGCTGGCCCGGTCGGCGCCGGTCACCGTCGCGGCGCTGCGCAAGCGCCGGCTTCTGGTGCGCCTGCGCGACGCGGCGACCCGCCTGCTGACGCCCTATCTCTGAGCCCCGCCGGCCCGCCCTCAGAGCCAGCCCCGCCGCTTGAAATACAGGAACGGGACGATCGCCGAGATCGTCATGATCAACAGCGCCAGCGGATAGCCATAGCCCCAGCCGAGCTCGGGCATGTCCTTGAAGTTCATCCCGTAGACCGTGCCGATCAGCGTCGGCGGCATCAGGATCGTCGAGGCGACGGTCAGCACGCTCACGACCTGGTTCTGCTGGTTGGCGACGAGGCCGAGCGTCGCGTCGAGCAGGAAGGTGATCTTGTTCAGCACGAAGTTGACGTGGTCCTCGAGCGAACGCACGTCGCGCAGCGCCAGCTTGAGCCGCGCGCCATTGCCGTTCTTCAGCGCCTGGTCCGGCAGCATGGCGGCGGCGTATTGCGCGAGCCGCTCCAGCGAGGCGAGGCTCTCGCGCGCCTTCGAGGCGAGGTCGCCCTGGGCGCCGATGGCACCGATCAGGACCGAGAGCCGCTTCGCCCGCAGCCTTTCGTTCGGCTTGCGGATGAAGATCTCGCTGTTGATGCGGTCGACGGATTGGGCGACGTGCTCGAGCACGTCGGCGGTGCGACCAATGAACGCCTCCAGCAGGGCATTGAAGATGCCGACCGGCGTGCCACAGCCACTTTCCGGCTTCGCCGCCACGGCCAGGAACTGGCGAAACGCCTTCATGTCGTCGTAGCGCAGGGTGACGATCTTCTTCTCCGCCACGGCGAAGGTGAAGGGCGTCAGAACGGGGCGGCCGGCGTCGAGGCCCGCCAGCACGCTCGCCGTCATGAAAACGGTACCGTTCTCGACGTAAAAGCGGCTGGAAAACTCGATTTCCTGCGATTCCTCCCGGGTCGGCACCAGCGCGCCGAGAAAGGCCTCGGCGGCATGTTCCTCCGCCTGGCTGGGGCTATGGAGTTCGATCCAGCGCGCCGCGTCGAGCGAGCTTCCCTCCGGAAGCGCCGCCGGCCCGGCCGTGGAAATCGCATAGGCAGTCAGCATTCGAGGCTCCGCATTAACCGAATCTCAACACAGGTGACAGGTGTCACTTGCGCCGCACCATTTCCTTTGTCATGACGAACACCAGATGGGACACGATGGATCGAATGACCGTCGGAGTCGTTATCATGACCGATACCGGGTCGCCAAAGACTTGGCCAAAGGGTCGGTCAATGCAACGCCTGGCAGCGGCGACGGTGCTGGGGCGTAACACGAAAGGAATAATTCATTATGGCCAAGTTTATTTCCCTTAAGTCCGTCGTGACCGCGGTTGCCATGACCGTCGCAGGCCTCGGCGCCGCCAAGGCTGCCGACCTCGGCCCGGCCCCGGTCTTCGAGGATGGCCGTAACGGCATCCGCATTGGCATGCTCACCTGCGACGTCAACTCCGGCCTCGGCTACGTCATCGCCTCGGCCAAGGAAGTCGCCTGCACCTTCAAGCCGAACGGCGGCGCTCCGGAAGATTACGTCGGCAACATCAAGAAGCTCGGCGTCGATCTCGGCTACACCAGCCAGGGCCGCCTGATCTGGGCCGTCTTCGCCCCGACCGCCGGCTATCACCGCGGCTCGCTCGGCGGCCTGTATCTCGGCGCGGGCGCCGAGGCGACGATCGGCGCCGGCATCGGCACCAACGTCCTCTTCGGCGGCACGCGTGGCTCGATCGCCCTGCAGCCGATCAGCGCCACCGGCCAGATCGGCCTGAACGTCGCCGCCGGCGGCGCCGCGCTGGTTCTCGACCCGGTCAACTAAGGCAGTTCCGGTCGGCCGGCGCCACGC